>JABDLZ010000192.1 GCA_013001705.1 Flavobacteriales bacterium | reverse complement strand
GACCTGCGCATATGACCCCAATGATAAATTGGGAAGACCTTTAGGATATACCGATGCACATTACATTCTTCAAGGACAAGAAATCGAATATCGGATCCGATTTCAGAATACCGGAAACGCTCCAGCGACAGTTGTATTCTTAACAGATAGCATTGACATGCAACTGGACCTGTCTTCCTTCACCTTGGAACATAGCACCCATTGTGTGAATACCGTTATCGATCCCATCAGTCGTATCGTCACCTTCTACTTCGATGATATCCAACTTCCTGATAGTGTCAGCGACCCATTGGGTAGCCAAGGACATGTGGTCTTCACCTTGCAACAGAATGAAGGCCTTCTTCCAGGGGATACCATCCGTAATCAAGGGAAGATCTTCTTCGACAACAACCCACCTATCATCACTAATGAGACCTGGCATACCATCTTCGACTGTGATTGGATGACCATTGACTATGACAATGAGACACGCCAGATATGCCCGGGTGAATTACTCGAGATCCCTGCCGAATTCGAGTTTGCAGAGACTGTCATCTGGACAATTGCCGATACGAGCATCTACGCTGAAAGTCTTGCTTTGGAAATGAACACTCCTGGCTGGTACCTCGCTCAGGTGAACTACAGCAATCCCTATTGCTCTCAACAACGTACAGTCCAGGTCAATGTAGTAGAACCGATCGATGCGGTCCTCTATGGAGATTCCGTCTTCTGCTCAGGAGATTCAGTGTTTCTCAATTCCAATGCTTCATTCTACGATCATGTCTGGTATCTGGATGGGGATTCTATTTCATCCGAGAACAACATCACCATTCACCAAGGGGGAGAATATGAGCTGGTCATCTATAATCAAGGTTGCCCATCCCCTCCCATCGCTCAATGGATAGAGGAGATCATAACCCCTTCGGCTCCTGATATTCTACATTCCTCTTCCTCTTTCTGTGAAGGAGATAGCCTGGAGCTATCCGTATCCACGACATATGATCTTGCATGGCTCTTTGAGAATGAAGTGATCGACTCCCTTTCACTCATTTACGCAGGCCAAGCAGGTGACTATGGCCTGGTTCATTGGGATAGAACATGTTATTCGGATACCACCTATCTCACGGTGGAGATGATTGAACTGCCCACATCGCCTAGCTTGCCTTCTGACTCCGTCTTCATCTGCGAAGGGGATAGTATAACGATCACGGCCGTCTCCGACTATGATGTCGAATGGTACTTTGAGTCTGAAACGATGGGCTCTGCTGCAAGTCAGACCTTGGACACTGAAGGGTCCTATTCGGTCATTGCGATATCTGAAATCTGTACTTCAGTGCCAAATTCGATCGAGGTCGTGACCCATCCCTATCCTCAATTGCCGGTGATCGATTATGTGACTGGTGAATTGATCACCTATTTAGAAGCGGGATTGTCCTATCAATGGTACTTGGATGGCGAAGCCATCCCAGGTGCGGTCACCCATGTCATAGAACCCATCGGTGGGGGTGACTATACCGTGCTGGTGGAGAATGAATTAGGATGTTCTATATCCAGTGGAATCTACTTCCTCCCAGTCTCATTGACCGAATGGGATAGCGAAGTTGTGGTCCTCTTCCCTAACCCTTTTACCGAGCGCGCGGTACTCCGCATACCTGCATCGATCCGACCGGTGACCTTCGAGATCTTTGACTCTTCAGGCCATTTACTTAGGGCCGAGCGGCACCATGCTCATCACGGTGAGCTTATCATAGAAAGAAGAAATCTTGCTTCGGGGCAGTACACCTTGAAAATTTCCGGAAAGGCATTCGAGCAATCTATTCAGATGCTCGTCCACTGATTCTCACTTCACCCTAGGATCATTGAACTCTTTGTCCTTGGGAGTACGCTTACGTTTGAATTCGATATTCGACTCCCATTCCCATCTCCCTTTCTTGTAATTGAGCGCATCGAAACTCATGTCCGGGCCATAGAATTGGAACTGGCCTTCCAAACGGCTTTCACGAGGGGCCAGATGATCGAAGATGATACGACCCTCCTTATCCTGATAGATCAAACTCATACTCAATTGCTCACCATAGGTAAAAAGCAATCGCTTCTTGGTTCCCTTATCTGTGCGGAAGACGGGAGCCCCAAATCGGATGTTCTTCCCTGAGAGTGTGATCACATCGATCACTTTCCTGTTGGTAATCGGGGAATCCCCGTCCCAACCCAAAAGTACATAGTGATCCCCTCCGCCTTTTTTAAATGGGATGATGTCGTAGTACAAAGCACCGAACCACTTGTCGGGTCTCAACACCTTATCCTGCGGACGGTCCATATCTTCTGAGGCATCCTTCAATTCCATCACATCCACCATACCTGATCTGTTTTTGGGGATGATTACAAGAGCCTCATAGAATTCCGTCCCGTCTGAGAGCGGAATATTCCAATTGAATATCCGGAACCGACCATCAGGAGCGGTCTTCTTGCACATATTCAAGGTCTCGAATGGATGATGGAAAGCTCCTTCTTTGAATAATGTCGATCGCAATTCCTGCTTGAAGGCTTCAGAGGCTTTCATTCGTGCTTCATCATCCTCCTGCTCCATGATCGCTGCATACATCTCGCCCAATATCGAGTCACGGGCTGCGCCAGGGGATTGGGCTAGCAGTCCATAGACACACAGCAGGGATAGGAATAGTATCAGATGTCGCATAGAAATGGGAGAACGTACATTCAACGTCTTCCTTGCAAAACTAGTGCCGTGAAACGTCTTGATGGAATCACGGTCGAGACTTCTTCAACACTCAGAGGTGCAGCTGATCCTTCTTCTCGAGCAACTGGGCTTCAGACTCTCTCCAGTCCTCATCATCTACACAGCAATCGACTGGACAGACCGCAGCGCATTGTGGTTCATCATGGAAACCCTTGCACTCGGTGCACTTATCCGTGACGATATAGTATACATCCATGTCCACAGGTTCATTGGATTTCTCGGCATCCACCTGCATACCTGAGTTATACCCTTGTATCATCCCTTTCAGTGAGGTGCCGTCAGAGAATTTCCATTCTGCACCTCCTTCATAGATGGCGTTATTCGGGCATTCTGGCTCACAGGCCCCACAATTGATACATTCGTCTGTTATACGTATTGCCATTCTAGTTCTTCGAATTCTAGATTTGCGCTGCGAAAGTACCTCAAAGAACATTCCGAAATCAACTGCGCTGCATTTGGAAAGAGAAAGGATCATCGAACATTTGGCATTACTTGGAAGGATTTTCGAGTCGATAGCTGCCGGACATCCCTGGCCGGGATACGAGATCGGGATAAGCAAAGATGAGTATGAAGACATCGACCGCCTCATCGAAGAAGCAGAACGACTCAATGGATGGTTCACCCGCCAACAGGTCATATTCGCTTTGGCCTCTTGGGCGGAACTCCTCAAAGAAGAGTTGCTCAAATCTTGGTCTTCTCACTATCCATTTGCAGAAGAATCCAAACGTGTAGGATTGATCATGGCCGGGAACATTCCTATGGTCGGGATGCATGATCTCATATCCGTGCTTCTCAGTGGCCATCACCTGATACTCCGGCCTTCATCGGATGACCATGTCCTCATACGTATGGTGGTGGCGCTGCTCACGACCCTAGATGAAGCTTATCATGATATCATCCAATGGGCTGATGGGAAACTGAAAGGCCATGAGGCCATCATTGCCACCGGAAGTGATAACACCTCTCGGTATTTCGAGTACTATTTCTCTCAAGTACCCCATATCATCCGAAAGAATAGGAATGGGATAGCTATACTCAATGGCCAAGAGACTGAAGCTGAACTCAAGGCCTTGGGTCAGGATATCTTCCAGTACTTCGGTCTGGGATGTCGGAATGTGAGCAAGATCTACGTCCCTGAGGGCTATGACCTGGACACATTCTTCGGGGGTATCTATCCACATCATTCCATCATCGAGCATAACAAGTATGCCAATAACTATGACTACTACCGTTCGGTATTCTTACTGAATGAGGACAATATCCTTGACAATGGATTTCTCCTTCTGAAGAGACACGAGGCCCTGGCCTCTCCCATGGCCAGCCTGCACTATGAGCGGTATTCTGATGAAGATGCTCTTCGTAAGAGCCTATCTGCTCAGTCCGATCAGATCCAATGCATCGTATCGAGGAAGGATGTCCCCTTCGGAAAAGCCCAATCTCCCGCACTGGATGACTATGCAGATGGGGTGGATACCATGCAGTTCCTGGCTGAGCTCTGAATACACCTGCTAAAAAGTCGTCTTGATAACTGTACAAATTGTACAGAGATGCTTACATTTGCCGTCCGAAAATTCAAGACAATGAAGAAAGGCATACATCCTGATAACTACAGGCCCGTCATTTTCAAGGACATGACCAACGGAGAAATGTGGTTGAGCCGTTCTACTGCTTCTTCAGAGGAGACCGAGAAGTGGGAGGATGGAAATGAGTACCCAGTAGTCAAGCTGGAGATCTCATACAAATCGCACCCTTACTTCACAGGTAAGCTGCAATTCGTTGACACAGCTGGACGTATCGATAAGTTCCGTAACAAATACGCGAAATTCGATAAGAAGAAGGATGCGCCAAAAGAAGACGCTCCCGCTGAAGAGAGTGGCGAAAGCTGATAAAAGACTTTACAACCTGATTCATGAAGACCCGGACCTGAGCGTCCGGGTTTTTCATTTGGAGCAATATCCATAGTACATTAGCCCGAGAAACACATCCATGGCCCGAATCGTCCTTTTCGATGGTCCCAGTAGGGAGCACCTTCTACCTCTCACATTCACCCGCCCCGTATGTCACTTACGCGTTGGTATCCTTACCATCAAGGAGAAATGGGAACATCATACGACTGGAGATGTACTTGTACATACCCAGGATTACCTTAGCCCTTTGTTCGGAGATGAGATCCCTCAAGACGAATCACTGTTCGTAGATGGATCGGTCATTCCCACTCCTACTTTCATCCATACCCTCTATGATCTGGATGAAGGCGTGTGCATCACATCTGCCGGACAGGTGATCGCATTCAGAGGTGATCTGAGCCACTTGGAACCTGGAGGGCTGGACAGCTACCAGAAGATGGAAGTGGACGCTGGACTCATCGTGGAGATCAACAGCCCAGCTGATATCTTCAGCCTCAACGGGCTTGCTATGGAGCAGGACATCCAACTATTCGTGCATCTGGACGCCATTCTGGATGACACCAATACCGTGATAGGAGAAGAGCTCTATATGGAGCCCGGAGCCAAGATCAACGCATCGGTCATCAATACCGATACGGGGCCGGTCTACATCGGTAAGAATGCGGAAGTGATGGAAGGATGTATGATCAGGGGACCTTTCTCTCTAGGCGAAGGAGCCACTTTGAAGATGGGGACCAAGATATATGGCCCCACAACTATAGGTCCGCATTCCAAAGTAGGTGGAGAAGTGAATAATTCGGTGATCCAGGGATACTCCAACAAAGGTCATGACGGCTTCTTGGGTAACTCAGTGATAGGTGAATGGTGCAACCTAGGTGCAGATACGAATACTTCCAATTTGAAGAACAACTATGGACCGGTCAGGGTATGGGATTATACAGTTGGAGACTTCATCGACACAGGAAAGATGTTCCATGGTCTGGTGATGGGCGATCACAGCAAGTGCGGTATCAATACCATGTTCAACACTGGTACAGTAGTAGGAGTGAATGCCAATGTCTTCCAGGCCGGATTCCCTCCCAAATTCATTCCTAGCTACGCATGGGGAGCAGGTGAGAATGCCGGTACATATGACTTGGAGCGCTCCTTCGAAGTGGCACGTGCAGTATGTGCCCGCAGAGATGTAGACTTCGGACCAAAGCAGGAAGATCTGATGCATCACATATTCGAGTTGACCAAGAAGTATCGGACAGATTAACAGCCCGAATGTATTGGCACGCCCCTTGACCTTGTAAAGGAACACAGGGAGCAGAATCCCTTATGCACATTGAATATCAAGCATTTGGACCTAAGTCCATCTGGAGAATCACGGCAAATGCTGACAGAATGTCTGAAATGAAGAAGAAATTGACAGAAGAGATCATTATCGAGCTAGGATTGAGCGATCAGGGAGAAGGAGATACGGATTTCATTCCTTTGATAACCACCGAGGATGAGGAGCAGTTCGATCAAGAGGAGACCCCTAAGACACTCCCTATCCTGCCCCTGCGTAATACCGTACTGTTCCCTGGAGTGGTCATCCCTATCACCGTAGGTCGGGATAAATCGATCAAACTCATCCAAGAGGCCAAGAAAGCGAACTCACTCATCGGAGTGCTTTCCCAGCAAGATGCCGAACTAGAAGACCCAGAAGCCAAAGATCTATACTCACTCGGGACCGTGGCCCAGATCCTACGTCTCTTGAAGATGCCGGATGGCACCACTACCGCTATCATCCAAGGAAAGAAGCGATTCTCCCTGATAGAGATGATACAAGATGACCCCTACTTCAAAGCGGCCGTCAAGGAACATCCGGAAGTGAGGTATAACAAGGACAATCCGAATATGAAGGCCGCCATCGACTCGCTCAAGGAGGTGGCTCTGGAGATCATAGAGATCGCTCCGAATATCCCTTCAGAAGCGGCCTTTGCCATCAAGAATATAGAGAGCTATACCTTCTTGGTGAATTTCATCTCTTCCAACATGAATATCGACCTGGCGCAGAAGCAGGAGATACTGGAGGAGTCCGATCTACTCAAGCGCGCGCAGATCGTACTCGCCCAGCTGATCAAGGAAAAGGAGATGCTGCAACTGAAGCAGGATATCCAGAGCAAGGTAAAGCTGGACATCGACCGTCAACAGCGAGAGTATTTCCTGCATCAGCAGATGAAGACCATTCAGGAAGAACTGGGTGACAATCCGCATGAGGAAGAATTGCGGGAGATGAAGGAACGCGCCAAGGCCAAGAAGTGGAATGAAGAGACCGCCAAGGCTTTTGACAAGGAGATGCACAAGTTGGAACGGATGAACCCCGCTGGGGCAGAATACTCCGTTCAGCTCAACTATTGCGAATTGCTACTCGACCTCCCGTGGAACGAGTACAGCAAGGACCGTTTCGACCTGAAACGTGCTCAGAAGATCCTCAATCGCGACCACTACGGATTGGAAAAGGTCAAGGAGCGCATCATAGAATACCTGGCCGTTCTGAAGTTGAAGAATGATATGAAGGCCCCGATCCTTTGCCTCTATGGACCTCCAGGAGTAGGTAAGACCTCGTTGGGCAAATCCATCGCTGAGGCCATAGGTAGGAAGTATGTACGCATGAGTCTGGGTGGCCTCCGAGATGAAGCCGAGATACGCGGTCATCGAAGGACCTATATAGGTGCCATGCCCGGGCGCATCATTCAGAATCTGCGCAAAGTAGGCACGAGTAATCCCCTCTTCGTACTGGATGAGATCGACAAAGTAGGCAAGGACAGTCATGGCGACCCACAATCTGCGCTTCTAGAGGTCTTGGACCCCGAACAGAACGAGCGTTTCAATGACAATTATGTAGAACTGGATTACGACTTGAGCAAAGTCCTTTTCGTAGCGACCTGCAACAATCTGAGTTCTATCCACCCTGCACTTAGGGATCGTATGGAGATCATCGAAGTGAATGGCTACACCGTAGAGGAGAAGGTACAGATCGCTAAGCGTCACCTTGTTCCCAAGCAGCTGGATGAGACCGGAGTACCCGCAGATGCAGTATCGATCGACAAAAAGGTACTCGAGCATGTCATCGAGAATTACACAAGAGAATCCGGTGTGAGAGGCTTGGAGAAACGGATCTCCAAACTGGTGAGGAACAGAGCCAAGCAGATCGCCATGAATCAGAAGTACGAGGCTGCCTACACAGTGTCAGAACTTCATGACGTATTGGGAGTTGCTCATGAGAAGGATAAGTATGAGGGAAATGATGTGGCTGGAGTGGTCACAGGATTGGCCTGGACCCCGGTAGGTGGCGATGTCCTATTCATCGAGACCAGCTTGACCAAAGGCAAAGGAAAGCTGACTATGACCGGTAATCTGGGTGATGTCATGAAGGAAAGCGCCACGCTTGCCATGCAATACCTGAAGGCCCATTCTCATGACCTCGGTCTGGACCAGACCGTTTTCGATAAGTGGGACGTACATATCCACGTGCCAGCAGGTGCAGTTCCCAAGGACGGCCCATCGGCCGGTATCACCATGTTGACCGCATTGGCCTCTGCCTTCACTCAAAAGAAAGTGAAGAAATTCCTGGCCATGACCGGTGAGATCACACTACGAGGCAAGGTACTTCCCGTAGGAGGCATCAAGGAGAAGATTCTCGCTGCCAAGCGTGCAGACATCAAGGAGATCATTCTCAGTAGCAAGAACAAGAAGGATATCATGGACATAGAGCCCAAGTATGTGAAGGGCTTGAAATTCCACTATGTAGATGAGATGATGGAAGTGATCGAACTGGCCCTTCTGGATCAAAAGGTCAAGAAACCTCTGCGGGTCGCTTGATCTCCCTCCACTGATGAAGATCCTTGTTCAGTTCCTTTTCTAAGAACTGGATATCGGGCTCCAATTCCAGAAGGATGTGTTTAAGCGTATCAGCAGGAAACACCGGTTTCTGGTCGAATGCCCTGCTAGAATTATCCGTCAGTCGTTGCCATAACTTCGGACTGATACGCTCTACGACACGGTGCCACCATCGGGCTTGGTCGAAAGCCACATTCGGTTTCTGTCCCCCGATGGACGGATTATCATACTCAGCATCCCAATCATTGAATCCGTCTGAATCCACGCCAAGAAATCCGGCCACTGATTCGAGCACTTCTCCTCTATGTTGATTGAAATCCTCGAACTCGATCAGTAGCACGCGATCCTTTCCAAAGCGATCCATATAGGGTCGTACCTGCATCTGATATCTCGTGACATCCATGAAGTAGGGTTCGTTCTGTATAGCAGTCACAAGATCCGTATCTGTGTATCCACGCTCATACGCATGCATATAGGCAGAGACCAGCCGGTCGGCCGGATTCCTGACCATATAGATGAATTTCATCTCCGGATTGTAGCTGTAGGTATCGTCCCATATATGCGGATTTCTGTGCGGTGCGAAGGTGTAGGTGGTCGACCCTTCGAAGGTCAAATGACCCGGCTGGAAATTGAACAGCGAATGATAGTCCTGCAGTCCGGACTCCCAGTCCTCGGTGTTACTGAAGAAGTGTGGTTCTTTGTTACTGCTCCCATTGAGTAAAGGATGCTTGTCCAATATCCTGAATAGCGTAGAAGTAGCGCATTTCTGCGCACCGATGATCATGAAGTCTACTTTCTCTGACATGAGGGCCTAGCATTGCTCTTCAGGCATCCATCTGCCTGTAGCTCTAGCGGAAGCTAAAAATGTACATTTGAGGTCAATCCTAAGGTGAGCGATCACCCCTTTTTAATAAATACCTATACACATGGCAGTTCTCAAAGTCATCGAAATTCTCAGTAATTCTTCCACGAGCTGGGAAGATGCTACGCAAAAGGCAGTAGCAGAAGCTTCCAAGACCATCAAGGACATTCGTTCCGTCTACGTGCAAGAACATAGTTGTACGGTCAAAGACGGCAAGGTAGACGAGTTCAGAGTGAATGTAAAGATCACTTTCTCGGTCTACAGCTAAGCTGCCTGTTCATTCACCGGAGTCTAGGACCTCAGGGTCCTTTTTCCTTCAAATGCTATGATACATGAGTACTTCGACTGAAGAATTCAAGTCCTATCTCGAAAAGGGCTACACCTTCAAAAAAAGCGACAGCATCATTATTGGCTGTGCAATGTTGGATGAAGAGCCTGTGCAGGGAGCACAGGTCAAGATCCCTCTCAAATCGATGAACCGGCACGGCCTCATTGCAGGTGCGACCGGAACAGGTAAGACCAAGACCTTACAGATCCTGGCCGAGCAACTCTCTCAGAATGGAGTCCCTTGCCTCTTGATGGACCTCAAGGGAGACCTCAGCGGCCTAGCTCGTCCAGGGGAATTGAATGACCACATCACGTGGCGTCATGATATGATCCAGACTCCGTATGAGGCTACAGGATTCCCCATCGAATTCTTGACCCTATCTGATGAGCCTGGAGCCCGCTTGCGAGCCACAGTGACCGAGTTCGGTCCGGTGCTCTTGAGCAAGATACTGGAGCTCAACTCGACTCAGAGTGGGATCATGGCCTTGGTATTCAAGTACTGCGATGATAACAAGCTACCACTCCTGGACCTCAAGGACCTCAAGCGCACGCTACAGTTCTTGATCAACGAAGGCAAGGAAGAGATCGAGGGAGAATATGGTAGGGTCAGTTCAGCATCGGTTTCCACCATCATGCGCAAGATTATCGAACTCGAGCAACAAGGTGCAGAGGCCTTCTTTGGAGAGCGGAGTTTCGATGTCAATGATCTCGTACGTCACGATGAGGATGGAAATGGGATTCTCTCCGTGATCAGACTAACGGATATCCAAGACCGACCCAAGTTGTTCTCCACCTTCATGCTGAGTCTACTAGCAGAGGTCTACTCCCAATTTCCGGAAGAAGGAGACATGGACAAACCCAAGCTTTGCATCTTCATAGATGAAGCACATCTGATATTTGACAATGCATCAGATGCCCTCTTAGACCAGATCGAGGCCATCGTCAAATTGATCCGCTCCAAAGCAGTCGGGGTCTACTTCGTCACGCAGAATCCTACTGATGTACCCGATGCGGTGCTCAGTCAGCTCGGATTGAAGGTCCAGCACGCATTGCGCGCATTCACGGCCAAGGACAGGCGGAATATCAAGCGTACAGCGGAGAACTACCCCCTCAGTGATTATTATAAGACCGATGAGGTACTCACCAGTCTAGGAATAGGACAAGCTCTCATCACAGCTCTCAATGAGAAAGGCATCCCGACTCCACTTGCTGCAACCTTATTACGTGCACCCCAGAGTCGCATGGATATCCTGACCAAGAAAGAGATCAAAGCTGTAGTGGCCGACTCTGATATCATCACCAAGTACAATGAGGTGATCGATAGCAAGAGTGCCTACGAGATTCTGCAAGAGAAACTGGAAAAGGCCTCTTCAGAAGAAGTACAGAAGGAGAACGCAAAGACCCGGAAAAAGGCTGCCAAAGAAGTGAAGGGTGCTAAGGAGGCCTCCATGTTCGAGACCATGTCGAAAAATACGATGATGCGTCAACTTGGACGTACCGTGGTCAGGGAATTGACCAGAGGGCTTCTCGGAGCCTTGGGAGTCAAGCGCAGATGATGCTTCGCTACGCCCCCCTAGCCCTCTTGTTGCTCATTGCCTGCCTCTCACCAGAGGATGTAGAAAAGGGTGATGTATCCACCAAAGCCAGCGATAGTGAGCATATCCCGAATCGTCATGCCGATGTAGTCTTCTACAATGTGGAGAATCTATTCGATGTGAAGGACCATCCGCGCAAAGACGATAATGATTTCACCCCGAATGGAAGGAATGAATGGAGTCAAGGACGGTATGAGAAGAAGATCCAGAATCTTGGGAGGGTCATCCAGTCCATGGACCATGGAGATGGTCTACCGGTACTTATAGGACTGGCGGAAGTAGAGAACGAAGATGTAGTCGAGGATCTAGGAGAATTCATTGCATCGGGTAGCTACGGTGTCGTACATCACGAGAGCCAGGACCGCAGAGGGATCGACCTTGCGCTGCTATACGACCGATCGCGTTTCGAATTATTGGATGACGAGGCTGAACCCATTTCATTCTCTCAAAACGGATATACCTCGAGGGACATTCTACATGTTCATGGCAGGCTGGACGGAGAAGAAGTACATCTCTACCTCAATCATTGGCCCAGTCGCAGGGAAGGGCGATCCGAGACCGAACATAGACGCTTGGATGCTGCGCGTACCTTGAAAATGATGGTGGACCAGGTGAAGGATTCAGAAAGCAGTGTCATCATACTGGGAGACTTCAATGATTATCCGGACAATCGAAGTATGACGGAAGTACTCGATGCTCGGCCAAGTGACAGCCCCGAGAGTAGTGAACTCATCAATCTGGCCTATGCTCCGCACATGGCGGATAAAGGCACCTATCCCTACAAAGGGGACTGGGGTATGCTTGACCAGGCCATCGTGTCTGATGATCTCATGGATGGAAAAGGATTGGAATTGACCCAAGAAGGACTTGAGATCCACTGGCGAGAGTTCTTCCTTTTCTATGACAAGAAATACAAGGAATTCAAACCCAACAGGACCTATGGTGGACCGCGGTACTATGGAGGATACAGTGACCATCTTCCTATCT
>JABDLZ010000191.1 GCA_013001705.1 Flavobacteriales bacterium | reverse complement strand
CCAAAGGCCAATGCCAGAGGTAGGGCAACAATCCCGGCCGTGATCCCTCCTAGAAGGTCATTCTTGAAATGGCTGAAATCGAGGAACTTCATATACTGTGGTTAAGGGTGGTCCGAAGACCGTTAGGTATTGCTCAGGAGCTATTATGACGAAAATATCCATTCTATCCAGAATAGCGACTTAAGAAGCAGATGTGCGAATATTGCTTTCTTAGAGCAAGTAAATCATCGATTCCCACATGAAGATCCTCATCCTCTCCAGCAGTGTCAGACAAGGCCGTAATAGTCATCGCGTAGCTTTATTCCTACAAGAACGCCTTCTATCCAGAGAGGGTGTCGAGGTGGACCTTTTCGACCTGGAAGCTGTGGATTTTCCCTTGTTCTCAGAGCGTCTTTCCAGGCTGGAAGAACCCAGTGATTCCTTGAAGGAATACGCCCAGCGGGTAGAGCAGGCAGATGGAGTGGTCTTTGTCACTCCGGAATACAATGGCGGTTATCCAGCATCTTGGAAGAATGCCTTCGATGTACTCTACGATCAATGGAAGGGTAAGCCGGCAGGTATCGCAAGTGTAAGCACAGGCTCCTTTGGAGGCTCCCAGGTCCAAGTCCAGATGCAGTGGGTCATCACCAAGGTGGGCATGCTTCCGACCGGAGTGTTTCCCGTGCCGAAAGTGACAGAAAATTTCAGCGAGACGGGAGAAGCACTGGATGAGAAGATCCCCGGGCGTGCCGATAAATTTCTAGATAGTATCCTAAGCCGTATCTCCTGATTCTTTTACTCTTCAGGCGCACTACCTTTGCGGCATGCAACGAGTGGTGGTAGGACTTTCAGGCGGAGTAGACTCCAGTGTAGCCGCATACTTGCTCAAAGAGCAAGGCTATGAGGTCATCGGGCTCTTTATGCGCAATTGGCTGGATGACACGGTGACCATCAGCGAGGAGTGCCCTTGGCTGGAAGACAGCAACGATGCCATGCAAGTCGCCCAGAAACTGAATATCCCCTTTCAGATCCTCGACCTCAGCAAGGAGTACAAAGAGCGCATCGTGGACTATATGTTCAGGGAATACTCCAGAGGCTACACGCCCAATCCGGATGTACTCTGTAATCGCGAGATCAAATTCGACATCTTCTTGGAGCAGGCCATCAAACTGGGAGCCGACTTCGTGGCCACCGGGCATTATTGTCAGAAGGAGACCATTGAGAAGGATGGCCAAGTGACCCACAGACTATTGGCCGGTGCCGACCCTTCCAAGGATCAGAGCTATTTCCTCTGTCAGGTGAATCAATCCCAATTGGCACGCGCCCTCTTCCCTATCGGTCATCTCCAGAAATCAGAAGTGCGCGAGATCGCAAAGACCCAAGACCTGGTCACAGCTGAGAAGAAGGACTCACAGGGGCTCTGCTTTGTAGGAAAGGTGAAGCTGCCTGTGTTTTTACAGCAACAGCTCGAACCCAAGGATGGAGAGATCATCGAAGTGGCGGCAGATGATCCCATTTTGCATCGAAATGGGGTACACTTGGTAGAAGAACATGCTGAGGCCTTTAAGCTCGATCAGTCCCATGGCGAGGTCATCGGCACCCATCAAGGAGCACACTATTTCACCATCGGTCAACGCAAGGGACTCGGTGTAGGAGGCAAGGTGGAACCGCTCTTCGTCATCGGAACGGATACCGATCAGAATCGGATCTATGTCGGTCAAGGGGAAAGGCATCCCGGGCTCTATCGCAAAGCGCTACGTATCGCCCCCGAAGACATCCATTGGGTCCGGCCGGATATGCGATTGGACGTAGGTGAGAAAGCAGACTATCTCTGCCGGATACGTTACCGACAGGCTCTGCAGAAGGCTACATTGATTCAGAAAACGGAAGGACTCTACATCGAGTTCGAGACGCCTCAGCGTGGCATTGCAAGAGGACAATTTGCCGCTTGGTATGCGGGAGAAGAACTGATAGGTAGTGGGGTGATCGCTTGAATGCCGGATAGGATTCAAGTCAAGTTATTCACCGAGAACAAGTATGCGAGGGCAGTTCTAACGGATGTCGGTAAGCCTTCATTGAAAAATATACCGTTCAGGACATCTGTACTCTGCTTCCTTTCAGTTTTTAGGGCCTTTCTCAGTAGACTTAATTTGAATCCTGGGCTCATGAAGAAGCCATTCATCTTCAGGAGGTATCGCTCACCTATGGATATCCGTTCCATCAGTAAGCGTGCAAAATGATCATCGTGATAGAGGAGATCGAAGACAAAGGCCCAAGAATGGTCCAGGGGAATCCTTCCTTCGAAAAGGAGATGGAGATCGACAATCACATT
The DNA here is from genome assembly GCA_013001705.1 of Flavobacteriales bacterium. NCBI lineage: Bacteria > Pseudomonadati > Bacteroidota > Flavobacteriia > Flavobacteriales > Flavobacteriales bacterium. The sequence continues at coordinate 6,059 of JABDLZ010000191.1, read as the reverse complement.
GAAGACCAAGTTGTAGTGCTCGCTATCAAAGAACATGGAACTCGATCTCAATTCGTCCTTGAGTTGGAAGCCATTCTCGATACCTGGGATAACACAGGTCGGACCTCGACCTGTCCAGTTCCTATACCATCCCCCGTTAGCTCCTTTTTGGGTCAACCAGTCCAACTCCTTGAGACCTTTGTTCCTGGTAAACGTGTACATGTGCAATAGACTGAAAGGCATATTCAGGGCCACGCCCACTTGCTCGCGGATAGAAAGCTCTTCCGGTAATCCATTCACATGCTCCGTGAACCATCGATACTCTTCAGGATGGAATCGATTGGCCAGCGAGATGAATAGATTGGCCTGATAGCCATGATCGACCTTGATGTCTTTCAGGTCATCGAACATCTGACAGATGTAGAGCAATGAACCGAAGCTGAATCTATCCGCAGTCCGATAAACGGGTAGCGACAGGATGTCAGAGCGTAGTCCTATCCAAGCAGACATTCCAAGCGATGTCTTCTTATTGAAGTGCCAATTGACAACTGGAACTGGTATCATTCCATCTGGGAATCGCTCCATCAGGAGGATATCATCCAATGCGGTCTCCACATAGAAACTCAGGAAATCAATGACCTTCTCTGCCTTGAATCGACCATTCTTAGTGCTACGTATCGCTTGATTCAGTTTATCTAACATCATCTCTATACGATCAAGGAGTTCGGCATACGTGCATGCGTACTTCTTGTTATAGATATGTAGTACGTCCTCTCCCAATTCCTTGAAGCCGTGAAGAATGACATGGAGTCGATCAGCAACTCCCTCAAGGCGGAATTCCAACTCCTTACATGCAGAAGTGACTTTTTCAGATAATGCGTTGGTCGGTGATAGGTCTCGGTGTGCATTGATTACTCCGTCTATGTACTCGTCTGCTGTTTGAAGTACGAGGAATGCCAGATCAACGATCAGAGAATCACCCCGCAATTCTCTCCAATAGGGTATCCTGAACAAGAAATAGTTCTGAACAGCAGATCCTCTCTCGATGGTGGACCATACTCCATCGCTGGCTCTATTCTGGAGTAGAACGGACAGGAATCTACGGTCTTTCTTTCTTCTGAGCATCAACAAAGGGCGCCATGCCGCCCATAATAGACTACGCCAAGCGATCATCCTGAATTCTACCCAAAGGGAATAAGGTTCCATCTCCGCGGTCGAAGCATCGAATTGCCTAAGAAGTTCGGTCAGCGAGAAGTCATCCTCGGTCCCATAATTCTCTGTATCAGGACCTGCTGATGAAAAGTCACTTTCAAAGTGCGTGTCCAAGAATCTTTTGACCACCTCCATCTTACCATTGGGATATGGAGAATAGTATGGATTCGTATATGTGTAAGAAAGGTGTTGTCGAAGAACAAGGGTCCATTGCTTGGTCGGTTCCATTTCTCCGACCGGATAGATATCTTTCCTTGACTGGAAATGAGCGAGCAGGTCCTCGTGATCGATGCCCTGCTCTGAACAGCATTTTTTTAGGCCTTCTAAGAGTTCTGCATACATAGAGGTTGGTTGGATCGGTGGAGAAAGATACGTATCGAGCGTATCAGACCCTTTCCGCAATGCGGAAATCATCCTTATTGGAGTTGCGGATGATGAGTTCTCCAAGGAATCCTGCCAAGAAAAGCTGTGTACCGATGATCATCACTACGAGGGCGATGTAGAACTGACTCATCTCTGCGATGTTCTTACTGACGATGCCCTGTGACATGTTATAGACCTTTTCGCCAGCGATGAAAGCGAATATCCCGAATCCTATGAGGAACCAGAAGGAGCCCCATAGTCCGAAGAGGTGCATGGGACTCTTAGAGAAGCGGGTGACAAAGGTCACAGTGAGCAGGTCTAAGAATCCATTCATAAAACGTTCCATACCGAATTTGGTGCTGCCGTACTTGCGCTCCTGATGCTGCACCACCTTCTCTCCGATGCGTCTATAGCCCGACCATTTGGCGAGTACGGGGATATATCGATGCATCTCACCGCGCACGTCCACGCTCTTGACCACGGGTCTACGATAGGCCTTCAATCCGCAATTGAAGTCATGTAGATGGATGCCGCTCATTTGGCGGGTGGCCCAATTGTAGATCTTGGTAGGGACAGTTTTTGTGATGGGATCGTAGCGTTTTTTCTTCCAGCCTGAGACCACGTCCAAGTTATCTTCATGGATCATACGCATCATCTCGGGAATCTCCTCGGGAGAATCCTGTAGATCGGCATCCATGGTCACTACTATGTCTCCTTGAGCCTCTTTGAATCCGGCCCTCAGGGCGGCTGACTTTCCCGAATTCCGCTGTAGCCTGAGCCCTTTGACCTCTGGGTGGGTCTGTTTGGAAGCACATATCACCGACCAGGTATCGTCATTGCTACCGTCATCTATGAAGATGACCTCATAGCCATCCACTACAGATGCGACCGAACGCTTGATCCATTCCAGCAGCTCTGGAATAGACTCTTGCTCGTTATAAGCAGGTATGACAATCGAAAGATCCAATCAGACGGTACTCAATCCAATGGATGTTTACGTTGAACGATGGCAGAGGTTATCAATGGGAAGATCATGCCGAAGATGACCCCGAACAGAAGCACCCAGAATATCATGGCCGTAGGACTGACCATCATCTCGGTGATCTCCATGGCCTGGTCTACCTGCGAACTGGTCATGCCTTGGTCCATCATGTCCCCATAGGCCTTCTCCAGCGCGGCATCGGTCAAGGATTCATCTGCACTATACAGGATGAAGGTATATATGGCATTGATCACCGTACTGACCAATCCCGCCAAGAAACCAAGTTTCCAAGCCTTACCGAAGGTGATGAATCCATTCTGCTGCTCATCTCTGAATTTCTTCTGGATGAAATAGAGGATCACTAGCACGATAGGTACCGAGAGCCACCCGGCCCATTGCTCGGTGAGGAGCCCAGCAAAATAGAGGATAGAGTTGAAGACCACCCCGAATAATCCGAGGATGAGCCCTCCCCTGATGGCTGCTTTCCCTACGGGGGCATCTATCCTGTCATTCATATCATCCATGGTCATGGTCGTTAATTTTTGGTTCGAACAAATATAGTTTTTCGATCGTGTGCCCATTGCTGAAGAGTGCTTACTTTCGCGGCTCGGGCAAGTCTTATACGACCAGCTCCTGTTGAACTCCCCCAGGGCCGGAAGGCAGCAAGGGTAGACGGTTGTAGCGGTGCGATGTAAGTAGCTTGCCCGTTTTTATTTCACCTCCATGAGTAGAGTCGTGTTGATCACCGGAGCCTCTTCGGGCATTGGCAAATCGATGGCCCAATTCCTGACTCAGAAAGGCCTCCAAGTCTATGGTACCAGCCGCAAGGCAGAAATGGGAGAAGTACGTGATGGAGTCACCTTCGTCCCCATGGATGTGACCGATGATGAGTCGGTCCGTAGAGGTGTCGACTTCATTCTCCAGCAGGCCGGCCACATCGATGTCCTAGTAAACAACGCAGGCATTGGCATGGTAGGCTCGGTTGAAGACTCCAGTCCCGATGAGATGAAGATGCAATTCGAGACCAATTACTACGGACCCGTGCGTACCATGCAGGCCGTATTACCCAGCATGCGTGAGCGGTCGAGTGGATATATCATCAATATCTCTTCACTGGCCGGGCTCTTCGGACTCCCCTATCGCGGAGTGTATTCTGCGGCCAAATATGCCCTCAACGGACTCACCGAAGCCGCACGTATGGAATTACTGCAATTCGGAGTACATGCCGTAGTTCTCTGCCCTGGAGATTACAAGACCGCTATCAAGAGCTCGCGCATCCGGGTCAAGAAAGGAGACACTTCGGTCTATGCTGAGGAGTTCGACAAGGTGCATCACCTGCTCAATGAAGAACTCCATCATAGCGGTGACCCCATCGAAGTCGCCCAGACCGTGTGGAAGATCATCAACAAGAAGAGCCCTAAGCCTTATTATATCTCGGCCAGTACCTTCCAGAAATTCGTGGTGCATCTGCGCTATTGGTTGCCTACCAAGGCCTTCCAGTGGCTGATGATGCGGAATTATAAGATGTTGGGGAAATGAGTCGATTAGCCAATTGGAGAATTGGAGACTTAGATGATGAGAAGATTAGATGATGAGATGTTGGGTTTGTGGGTTGACGAGTTTGTGGGTTGACGAGTTTGTGGGTTGCTGGGTTTGTGGGTTGATGAAGTAGCGAGAAGCTCTCATTCTGATTTTCATTCCCATTTTGATTTTGATTCCTTACACAATGAGAATGTGAATCAAAATTTGAATCAAAATGCTGAAGTAGCGAAGCCGACCCATTCTGATTTTCATTCAATTCTCCTTAGCTCAGAATTCCAATACTACTCCCTACCTTTGACCCCTAATCAAAGAGACCCATGAGATTCTTCATCGATACCGCAAATCTGGATCAGATCAAAGAAGCCGCAGAACTCGGAGTTTTAGACGGTTGTACCACCAATCCCTCCCTCATGGCCAAAGAAGGCATCAGTGGGGATGAACGGGTCAAGCAGCACTATAAGGACATCTGCGACATCGTGCGTGGACCCGTGAGTGCCGAGGTCATCTCTACGGATTTCGAAGGGATGGTACGTGAAGGTGAGGCACTGGCCTCGCTGGATGAGAATATCGTGGTCAAAGTACCCATGATCAAAGATGGAGTGCGCGCTTTGAAGCATTTCAGCAATGAAGGCATCCAGACCAATTGCACCCTTGTCTTCTCGGCCGGTCAGGCTCTTTTGGCCGCTAAGGCAGGAGCGACCTATGTTTCTCCCTTCATCGGAAGGCTGGATGATGTCTCCACTGATGGGCTCGACCTCATTGCGCAGATCCGTCATATCTATGATAACTACATGTTCGAGACGCAGATATTGGCTGCTTCGGTCCGTCATACCATGCACGTGATCAAGTGTGCCGAGATAGGTGCCGATGTGATGACCGGACCTCTCTCTTCTATCGTAGGGCTTCTCAAGCACCCACTGACCGATAGCGGACTGGCCAAGTTCCTGGCCGATCATAAGAAGGCTTCTGAAACCGTAAATGCCTGAGCCATGCTGATCAAGATTCACCCGGACAATCCACCAGAGAACAAACTCGACCAAGTGATCGAGTGTATCAAGGACGGTGGTGTGATCATCTACCCGACCGACACCATCTATGCCATCGGTTGTGACCTGAACAATCACAAGGCCGTAGAGCGTGTAGCGCGTATCAAAGGCGTGAAGATGGAGAAGGCCAACTTCTCACTGGTGTGCTATGATCTCAGTCACCTCAGCACCTATGCCAAGCAGATCGACACCAACACCTTCAAGCTGATGAAGCGCCTACTCCCGGGGCCCTATACCTTCATTCTCAGAGCAAGCAAGGAGGTGCCCAAGCTCTTCACCGATAAGAAGAAGACTGTGGGTATCCGTGTGCCCGACAACAACGTCTGTCGCGAGTTGGTATTACGATTGGGGCACCCGATGGTCTCCAGTTCAGTGCACGATGATGATGAGGTGATCGAGTACACCACCGATCCCGAATTGATTCACGAGCGTTATCAGGACCAGGTAGATATGGTCATCGACTCGGGCTATGGGAAGAACATCCCTTCTACCGTACTGAGCTGTTTGGATGAGGAGGTCGAGGTCATCCGGGAAGGAGCCGGACTGGTGGATTTCTGAGAACGCTCTTATTTCCTTTTTCTGAACTGCACGAGTGAGAGCATGTGCAAGAAGACTGCACTCGGCATCAAGAAGCCCGCAATGAGCACGTAAGGATAGCTCATGGCTTCCAGTGGTAGCAGAGGCGATTCACTCCCAAAGACCTGTGGCTTATATAGTGAGGCCATGAATAGGAAGATCACACTCGCCAGTACGGCCAGACCTAAGTAATTCCACAGTACGATCACCAGCTCAGGGAGCCAGCGCTTCTGGTACACAGCATAGCCGATAGGGAGAGCGGTCAAGGCAAAGAGCATATCGTAATTATAGCCCTCCAGCGTGACCTGAGGGTTGAAAACACCTTCTGCCAATGCATGGATGAACAAGGTCTCTACTAC
>JABDLZ010000190.1 GCA_013001705.1 Flavobacteriales bacterium | reverse complement strand
GCTATTAGCAGGGGGAAGGATAGAGATCCAGGAATTCGGATTCATGGATCCTTTCATACGGATGCGTCCATCAAGAGCTGCTACTGGACCTGTCGACCAGGTTCATAGCTTTTTTGAGGTCTTGGATCTTGGTGCGGCTGACGGGCACATAGATACCTCCGAAGTCTTTGAAGAAAGCGTTGTAATGACCGCCTGACCGGTATTTCAGTTCTGTGACTTTCTTCACATTGATGATATTACCCTGATGCACTCTCATGAAGTCACTGCTTGGCAACTGTTCCATAATGTCTTTCAGAGGTCTTCTGGTCTCTATCTGTCGTTCTTTCATGTAAAGAATACTCTTATTCCCATGTTTGGATACAAAGAACAACTCGTCAGGATTCATCTCATTCTGGTAGTTCCTTCGGTCAGAAGGAGTAAGCTCCTCGTTGCTCGGAGGGTCGAATGCATATCCCTTGAGCCACTGAACGGCATTTCTGAAATCTGAGAATACCATATCCTCATAGTCGAAATCCTTCTCCAAGAAGCGATCCATGGAATATTGTGCTACCTCATCTTCAGAATAGATGTGTGCCGTTTTCTTCAAGCCATTGGCCAGCATCTTAGGCATGAACACTTCCTCCAACCATGCGAGTGAATGGGACCATGTTCCTTTGATCCTTCTGTCATCATGCACTATGCTGCCACAGCCGTATTCTATCATTGAATCGACCAACATGAGGCATCCTTCCTTTACATCATCAAAGGTCGAATACCCGTACCAGGCCATGTAGAGAAAGTCATTGGAGCCTAGATAGATGCTCATGCATTTGGTTTCTCGGACCCTGGTATACTTTACCACCTTACGTTCAATCATAACGTATCAAATTGCTCGTGGTCGAAACGTGGTTGAGGGTAGTGAATTCCTGTAAACTGCGTTCAAAATAAGGAGAAAATGTGTTGCCCCCAAATGTTGTGATTGTCGACTTTTTAAAGTCTTATGATTCTTGAATAGGCCATAATTAGCTAGTAGGCATTTACTGATAATTGTTAGCACATTCTTGGTCCAACTAATTGAAAAGATTCGTCTGCTCGGTTGAATCGAGCAAGGATTCGAATACAGGGCTGGTCAATAACTTGATAGAGGCTACTAGGCTTTCTGCTATTTCTCAAATAGTTGAATGCGATTTCCGTCCGGATCTTTGATCACCAAGGTCTGAGCTTCACTGACAGGATCATGAACCAATTGTTCTAGATGCCCGTGCTTTTTGGCAAATCCGGCTAGATCGGCAAACACAAAACCGATCTTGAATAGACCCTCTACTTTGGAGTTCGACCCGTAGTTGGCCAGTGAGTCCTCCAGATCTATGGCGCTATCCAGTTGGATCAGTTCCACATGGAGATGCTCATTGATCAGATTGGATTGGATCAACCCGCGTTCTGGAACGGAGCGTTGGTCATACTCGGTCAGCGAGAAGTGTGTGCGATACCATTCGCTTGAAATCTCCATATCCTCTACGATCACAGCTACGAAGGTCCGCTGAATAGGAGGATGAGATGAATGGCAGGAACTGAGTAGGGCAAAGGTGAAGAGTAGGTACAGTCTTGTGTTCTTCATACTGACGGGGTATCCTATTATAGAGAACAAGATAGTCAGGTGAGTTGTATTGAAAAGACCAGCACACTCCTAAGTTGGTTTGTTCAATAAAAAAAAAAGACCCTCCCAAAGAATCTATGATCTCCAGAAGGGTCTTCAACCAAAACAACCAGATGAAAAGGCTGCTAATTCACTAGTTCTGCGTCCTTGATGGGTTTGCGGAATACGATTTTTCCTTCGAATACATCCATCACCACAGTTTGTGTCTTATCAATGTTGCCTGCCAGAAGTTGCTTGCTGAGCTCATTGAGGACCTCTTTCTGAATGACCCGCTTGACCGGTCGGGCACCGAATGCAGGGTCGTACCCGGCCTCTGCGATATAGCTGATGGCCTCTTCGCTGGCCGTGAGTTTGATGCCACTGTCCTTCACCCGAGCTGCTAGGAGCTCGAGTTGGAGCTTGACGATCTCCTTGATGTCCTTTCGGTCCAGTGGAGTGAACATGATGGTCTCATCCACACGATTCAAGAACTCAGGACGGAGGGTCTTTCTCAGCAAGGCCATGACCTCGGTGCGGATCTGTTCTTCTTTAGCCGCATCGGCCATTTCCTTCATCTCCTCATATCCTTCTTGGATGATATCGGACCCGATGTTGGAAGTCATGATGATGATGGTGTTCTTGAAATTGACCGTACGACCTTTGTTGTCGGTCAGTCGGCCATCATCCAATACCTGCAGGAGGATATTGAAGGCATCTGGATGGGCTTTTTCTATCTCGTCCAGCAGCACCACGCTGTATGGTTTTCTGCGGACAGCTTCTGTCAGTTGTCCTCCTTCATCATACCCTACATATCCCGGAGGTGCACCTACCAATCGGCTCACGGCATGTCGCTCTTGATATTCGCTCATGTCGATGCGCGTCATGGCTCCTTCATCGTTGAAGAGGAATTCAGAAAGGGCTTTGGCCAATTCGGTCTTTCCGACACCGGTCGTTCCGAGGAAGATGAAGCTCCCTATCGGGCGCTTATCGTCCTGCAGTCCACTTCTGCTGCGTCTGACCGCATCTGCTACAGCCGTGACGGCCTCTTCTTGCCCGACTACGCGCTTATGGAGCTCGTCTTCTAAACGGAGCAATTTTTCCTTCTCGCTCTCCAGCATCTTGGTGACGGGGATACCGGTCCATTTGGATACCACATCGGCTACTTCTTCGGTATCTACTTCTTCTTTGATGAGCTTGGAGTTTGTTTGGAGTTCTTGGAGCTTGGACTTACTCTTTTCCAGAGTCTCTTCTGCCTCTTTGATCTTTCCATATCGGATCTCTGCTACTCTCCCAAAATCACCGGACCGCTCAGCCTGTTCGGCTTCCAATTTGAGGGACTCGATATCTTTCTTGGCCTGCTGGATGGCTTCGACCACTTCTTTCTCCGCTTCCCATTTGCTCTTGAAGTCAGCTCGCTGATCAGTGAGTTCGGCCAGTTCCTTATTGAGTTTCTCCAGTTTCTTCTCGTCCTTCTCACGCTTGATGGCCTCGCGTTCGATCTCTAATTGCATGATCCTTCTTTCTATCTCATCCAGTTCCTCTGGACGGCTATTGATCTCCATACGGAGTTTGGAGGCCGCCTCATCCATCAGGTCGATGGCCTTATCGGGGAGGAATCGGTCCGAGATGTAGCGCTGCGATAGGTCTACTGCCGCTATGATGGCCGCGTCCTTGATGCGTACCTTATGATGGGTCTCGTACTTCTCCTTGATCCCGCGAAGGATGGAGATCGCACTGTCTCTATCGGGTTCATCCACCAGTACCTTCTGGAATCGTCTTTCCAGGGCTTTGTCCTGCTCGAAATATTTCTGGAATTCATTGAGGGTAGTGGCTCCAATGGCCCGTAGCTCTCCTCGGGCCAGTGCGGGTTTGAGGATATTGGCCGCATCCATGGCCCCTTGGCCTCCGCCAGCACCTACCAGCGTATGGATCTCATCGATAAAAAGGATGATCTCCCCATCGGCTCCGGTGACTTCTTGGATGACTGCTTTCAAACGCTCCTCGAATTCCCCCTTGAACTTGGCTCCTGCGATCAGTGCGCCCATATCCAGAGAGTAAAGCTGTTTGTTCTGCAGGTTTTCCGGCACATCACCATTGATGATGCGGTGGGCAAGACCTTCTGCAATAGCGGTCTTACCTGTACCGGGTTCTCCTACGAGTATCGGATTGTTCTTTGTCCTGCGGCTCAGAATCTGGAGCACTCTACGTATCTCCTCATCCCTACCGATCACCGGATCGAGTTTACCGTCCCGTGCCAGTTGGACCAGATTCTTGGCGTATTTGTTCAAGGAATTGTAAGTCTCTTCAGCACTTGCGCTGGTCACTCGTGACCCTTTGCGCAGTTCCTTGATGGCTTCCAAGAGGTCCTTGCGATTCATTCCCGCATCCTTGAGCATTTGGGAGACTTGATTCTTCGTATCGAGAATACCCAATAATAGATGCTCTAATGAAACATACTCATCCTGGGTCTTCTTGATCTCTATGAATGCTTTTTGCAGGGACTCATTGGCATAGCGGCTTAGTCCGATCTGGCCGTTTCCTCCGCTCACCTTGGGATAGCCTTCGATCATCTTCAGTGCAGCCTGTTCAATGGTGCTGGGGTCCATGTTCAATTTCCCGAAAAGGAAGGGGAGAACGTTCTCATCCACCTCAAAGAGGGCCTTGAGTAGGTGAGCATTCTCAATGCTCTGTTGACCATG
>JABDLZ010000189.1 GCA_013001705.1 Flavobacteriales bacterium | reverse complement strand
GGTGATAGAAGTGGCCAAGGCATCTGATTACGGATCAGAGGCACATAAGGGGGGTCATGTGAATCTAGGGTTCACTCAGTCGAAGAAAGGTGATCACGCATCTGCTATCGAGAATTACAATACCTGTCTCAAGCTCATCGATGAATTCGGCTCAGGGCAGGTCGATATCTATGTCTACAATTTCTTGGGGAGTTCGTACAACATCTTGAATGAATTCGAGCAGGCGGAGTATTATTTCCAGAAGGCCATCGATAGGGCAGAAGAGATCGGAGATATTGGAGCATCGGCCTCACCCATCTCCAATATAGGGAGCATCCACGAGGAACAGAATGACCTATTAAAGGCAAGAGATATGTATCGGAGGGCCTACGAGCTCATGAAAGATGCCGGACAACTCGCAGGTGCCTTACAGCCCTTGACCAATCTGGCTACTTTGGATCTCAGGGAAGGACGTTTGGACAGTGCTCGATCGCGTTATCAGCGTGTGGTGAAGGGATCCTTGATCTTCAAGGATAGGGATCAGGAGGGGCATGGTCTACTCGGACTGGGACGTGTTGATAAGCAGCTGGGACTTAATAGTGAGGCCATTAGAAATCTCTTTCTGGCCCGGGATATCGGATATGAGATCGGTGAGATCTACTTGATCAGTGAGGCCGCAGAACAACTTTCTGAGATCTACTCTGAATCCAATGATTTCAAACGTGCCATGGACTACTACAGTGAGCATATCCTCTTCCGGGATAGCATCGATAGTCAGAAGAACAAGCGTGCGGCATTGAGACAGGAGTTTCGATATACCTATGACAAAAAAGCACTAGAGGACAGTCTGGAATTCGCTCGTATCCAATTAGTTAAAGATATCGAAATAGAAAGGCAGCAAGGAAGTCTATCTCGTCAGCGTATCGGTCTCATGGCGGCCGGGGGAGGTTTGGTACTGCTCTTCCTATTGGTGCATACTTCCCGCAGAGGAAAAAAACGCTCAGACGAATTACTCTCGAACATCCTCCCGGCCGAGGTGATCCAAGAAGTCAAAGTAAAAGGTCATGCTGAGGCCCGTTCGATGGAGGCCGTAACGGTACTCTTTACCGATTTCAAGGGATTCACGGCCATGAGTGAATTATTGAGCCCCCGCGAATTGGTCCAGGATCTAGATGCCTGTTTCTCTGAATTCGACCGGATAACGGTCAAGTATGGTATCGAGAAGATCAAGACCATCGGAGACTCCTACATGGCGGCCGGAGGAATTCCTGTGCCTAGTCCGCGTCATGCGGCTGATGTGCTGTCAGCAGCTATAGAAATGCGGGATTTTGTAGCGGCCGGCAAAGAGCGGAAGAAGGAGGCAGGCCTGCCTTATTTCGAAGTGCGTATCGGAATGCATAGCGGTCCAGTGGTGGCGGGTATCGTAGGATTCAAGAAATATTCATACGATATCTGGGGAGATACGGTCAATATTGCTAGTCGTATGGAAAGTCATGGGACGGTGAACCGGATCAATATCAGCCGAGCCACGTTTGAACTTCTGAAGGATGATCCCAGATTCAGCTTCGAGTACCGCGGAACTGTGGAGGCGAAGGGAAAGGGCATGCTCGAGATGTGGTACGCTGATCGAGCGACATAGGATATGCTTTTCGTACCTTCAAGTAGCCGACTCAATACGTATACTATGAAAAACGTCATCCTAATTCTGCTCTGCACGCCACTCATGTTCCATGCTCAGACCGAACTACCCTATGCCGATATTGCTCCGGGCTGGAAAAAAGATAAGGACCGTGCCTACATTATCCAGAAAATGGATGAATTGATCGATGAAGTAAGCTTCGAATATGCTTGCGCCAAAGAGGAGGTCAGTTATCTGGTCACCGAGAAGTACGATTTCTATCGGCTCAATAAGGATGATCGCAATTTCCCCAAAGAGGTCAGTATCAAGGCCTGTGGAGAGACCTACTACTATTTGATAGAATGCCTACCCAATGACGATGGAGACCCCAAGGATTGGTTCAAGTGCAAGTGGATATTGATGGAGGATACACCGGAGAAATAGCCTGTATGCAGCTTCAGCATATCCCAAAGCTTCTGTATCGATCGAGAATCATGATATTCATGGCCTGAGCCTAGAGCTGCCGAGTGAAGGAGAAACGAATAGCCGTATTGGGCCCCATTCCCCGGGATCATATCACCACGCATCATGGCGAAGTGATAGAGAAATACGGGTGCGCAATGCATCCCACCATTGCATTGGCCCGATTGCTAGAAGGTATGGGCACAGTCATCCCGGTCTCTCACGTGCGCAAAGAGGATTCAAGCCGTATCAAAGAGATCCTGGATGCCTATCCGAATATCGACCAGAGTCATATCACAGATGCAAATAATCAAGGAGATGTGATACGACTTCAATTCTTGGATCAGAACAATCGTATCGAACAACAGACGGGCTTCATGGACCCCATCACTCCAGAGGATGTAGAGGGACTGATGGATTGTGATGTATTTGTGTGCATTCCCATTACGGATTATGAGGTTCCCCTTCAGACTTTGGCCCACATCCGAGCGCATTCTGATGCCACCATCATATTCGATGCTCATGGTCCTACCAATACCGTGGATACCGAGGGAAAACGCCATCTGAGATATTGGCTGGATCGGGACCTGTGGTTGCCCTACATCGATATTCTCAAAATGAATATGGAAGAATCCTTCTGCACCTGGTATGAGGAGCGGGATCATTCGCTCAAATTGGGACACTTCTCTGACGATGGAGCTGCACACCTCCCCACGCTGGCTGCTCATGTGCTTTCTCATGGGGTCAAGGCCTTGATCGTCACTCAGGACGAACATGGTGGGGTTCTTTTCTACAAGGAAGGTTCAGCTGTGGTCGAAGAGCGTTTCAAGGCCATTCGCGTAGAGAACGTGATCGATACCACCGGATGCGGAGACTCATTTGCCGGAGGATTGGGATTTGGAGTACTGATAGACCCTGATGACCTCAAATTGGCCATCCGATATGCCAATGCACTCGGAGCACAGCGCACTCAAGGGAGATCATTCGAAGTGTTCAAGAATAGATCAGAGACCGATAAGATCATTCTGGATTTCTACGGTGTCCATTGATATCCCATGGATGCAGATCGATTCAAGAAAGAAGTGGATGGAAAGCAGGTCGATCTTTATACCCTGGAGAGTGGATCTGGCATTTCTTGTAGCATCACCAACTATGGGGCGCGCATCGTTCAACTGCTGACCCCGGATCGCACGGGTCATCTAGAGGATATCGCACTGGGATACGACTCACTACAAGAGTATATCGATCGCGATGAGCAATACTTCGGTGCGGTGGTCGGTAGATACTGCAATCGGATCGCACATGGACGATTCGAATTAAATGGTCAAGACTATCAATTGCCCACCAATCTAGGATCACATCATCTGCATGGGGGAGCCAAGGGATTGTCCAGAGTGGTCTGGACAGTCGATGAACACAAGTCCGACCGCATTACCCTGTCCTATCTATCTCCAGATGGTGAAGAAGGATACCCGGGAGACCTATCGGTGACGGTCACCTATGAATTGCATGCCGATGGAAGCTTGGTGATACGCTATCAAGCTCAGAGTACAAAAGACACCCCACTGAGCCTGACCAATCATTGCTATTTCAATCTGAAAGGAGCTGGCAAGGGACAGATAGATGGGCATCGATTCAACATACATGCAGAACAGTTCACCGAGGTAGATGAACTCAATATTCCAACAGGGAATATCGTCCCGGTCGAAGGCACCAGATACGATCTGAGGGAGGGAGTCATGTTGCAACCTCCAGACTTGGAAGGAGCGGGCTTCGACATCAATTATATCGTATCCTCCAAAGAATCCGTCATTGCTGAAGTATTCGAACCTGTATCTGGAAGGCGCATGGAATTGTTCAGCGATGAGCCGGGTGTCCAATTCTATATCGGCAAAGGACTCAGAGACAACGAGGCCGGTAACGAGGGCAGAGTGTACGGCCCCTATTCCGGATTCTGCCTGGAGACCCAGAAATATCCCGATAGCCCCAATAGACCTCATTTTCCGTCATCTATCTTGAAGGCCGGTGAGAACTTTACATCGCAGACCATCTATCGGTTCAGCGTAGGTGAAGCAATTTGACAGAATCAGGCCTGAGTGGGGCCGATCGTCCAAGAATCGTATTGGTCGTCTCATTCCAAGTGTTTGTCTAATAAGGATTTGCATCTGAAACCCTGCTGGACTTCTCCTCGTTCCACTGAGTGGACAAGTGAAGGAGAATCATGCGGGGGAAAAACGAAATCTACGGACTGGTAGTTCTACTGGTCTTCATCTTTTTGATCATAGGAATTCACGAGGCGAAATCGCAGACACAGGTCGTTGCGGTCGAGTGGGGTGCAGCCATGGACTGTCCCGACCTGGGTTTCAACGCGCGGATCACTCGGCAGCATTCTGAAGAGAATTGCCTTCAACCCGAGCAAGAGGATTTTCGATATGACTGGAACAGCGCCTATCTCAGACAGGATGTTCGTGACTTAGGCCCCAAGATCCTGCGATTCCCTGGTGGGACACCATCCAACTTCTGGAACTGGTATTCAGAGACCCGTCAAGTCATCGGGGAAGATGGGACCATGCAGGATCTGGAGATCTGCGAAGGTTCATTGTTAGGTCGTTCCAATTCAAGCCATATCGGATGTACAGGAAATAACCTGGACATGACTGCAGAGTGGTATGATAGCATCGCCATCCGCACAACGGTCACGCTGGAATCCTATCTCAATGCAGTGACCTATTTCCGAAATCAGGGAATGGATGTGAAGGAGCTCTTCGTGCTCAACATGATCGATCCCTTCTACTATTTGGGAAGTCCACATCTGGAGGCCATCGCACCGGGTGCATCGCCCGAGGTCATAAAGGATACTCTGAAGAACAACATCGTCAACAAGGTCCAAAAACAGCTGGACAAGATCCTATTGGAGAAGTGTGGAGACTGCGATGTAGTGGATGATCTCGTCCATTTCGAACTGGGAAATGAATTCCATCTCCAGCGCTATGGAAAGTACTATCCGCGTGCGGAATGTTTCGATATGATCGATGACAGCCTCTGTATCTCATGTTTCCCCGATATCACCTTCTATGCGGATGTGTGTGAGGAGGTCATTCCCATGATACGGGAGCGCTTCAGCAATGCTCAGATATCCATGTGTGCCAGCCGGGATATCCTACATGAAGAATGGAATCAGGTGATCATCGATCGCTTTGGTCAAGGGGATGACTTACAGATCGATGCGGCCGTGTATCATTTCTATCCCAAGACCTTTCATAAGGTTAGCTTGACCCTTGCTCGTTGTACGGGAGATGAGGGAGACTATGATGTGGACAAAAGCCTACATTATATCC
>JABDLZ010000188.1 GCA_013001705.1 Flavobacteriales bacterium | reverse complement strand
ATCACACAGTATGTGGAATGGATGTAATGCTATTCCCGAAGGGACAGACTACCTATCGAAGAACAAGGAAGGGTGATCGGTACATATACTCCTGCTGCACCATATGAAGCATATACTGACCCTCTTTGATCCTGCTGACATCTATGCTTGACTCTTGTCTGGCCAATTCTCCTTCCTGCACGATTTGTCCTTGGCTATCAGCTATCCAGTAGTCGGTCAGGATATCATGTGGAAGGATGATGGTCAAGAGGTCATTTACTGGATTGGGGTAAAGCTTCAGTCCATTTTTCATCTGGATCTGTGATGTAACACCTACAGTACAATCCAGATCTATCTTCAAGAGCCCATGTTCTGTAGCCGCATAGATCAATTGGGTATTGAAAGGACTGGCCCATATATCATGGATGAGGGTTGTGTCAGGAAGTGCGTAGAGCTGCCATGATGACTGATCGAAATGAGCAAGCCGGGCGGTAATATCATTGAATGCTTGATACGATGAAGCGGTCCAGTATCCTTGATCATGATCGAATGCCAAGCTGATAGGACTGCCGTACATCGTGTCCGGTGGAGATACGATGCCAAGGGTATCGATGCCATGAAGGGATGTCCAGAAAGCACCATCGAATGAGGTGAGACCTCCCCAAGAGGTGGCGAGTACCTCTTGTTCCAAAGCCAGAATGGAATTCCGTGGATCAAAGGATTCAACGGGCAACCCATCGGCACTCGGGTCATTATGATCATACAATTCCCAGTTTCCATCCGAATAGTGGAGGATATCGAATTCATAGAAGCCGAAATGTGTCAACCAGACCGAGCCATCTGGTGAAACACTGATATGACTGGTGGTCTCACAGATATCGCAGCTGAAATGCAAGCCTTCGGTCTCAAATAGATCATAACTGTAGACCATCTGGTCTCCATCGAATTCCCGGTACGTCTGTGCATCCGCGACAATGAGTAAACCAGTCGACCGTACAGCTAATCTGGCTCGGTCAACACTGGTGAATGAAGTGAATTCTCCATTGTCGAATTTCAGGACCGAACTATCTGTACTGAGCCATATGTCGTTGCCAAAGAACAACAGGTCGTGAATCCGATCAGAAGGGATATTGCTATTCAAGCTAGTGAATGATTCCACTTCTCCGGACACCTTATTCCATTGATAGAGGCCGTCCTGCTGCGTACCGAACCACATATGGGTATCCGTCTCCGAGATAGAGGAAACCGAAGAAGCGGGGATCAGCGTGAAACACGGCTGAGCCTGAAGGAAAATTGGACTGAAGGAGAATAGGAATACGAGTATCCGCATTCCCGCAAGATAGTCTAAAACTGTCCATTTCATAGGCTTTTTAGGCGTACCTTCGCGGCCTTAAATTACAGGCGATGATAGCAGCTCATAACATATCCCTACAATTCGGGAAACGCATTCTCTTCGATGAAGTGAATATCAAATTCACTCAAGGGAACTGCTATGGTGTGATAGGTGCCAACGGTGCCGGTAAATCGACCTTCCTCAAAATATTGACCAATGAGGTGGATGCCACATCGGGACATATCGAGATAGAACCCGGAAAGCGGATCTCCTTCCTGAAGCAGGATCACTATGCCTATGACGAGGTCACTGCTCTGGACACGGTAATGATGGGGCACCAGGAACTTTGGGCCGTCAAAGAGGAAAAGGACGCCATCTACATGAAACCCGATTTCTCTGACGAGGATGGGATCAAAGCAGCCGAACTCGAAGAGAAATTTGCCGAAATGGACGGCTGGAATGCCGAAGCTGATGCGGCCGCGCTCCTCAGTGGCTTAGGAATCGAGGAGAAAGACCACTATACCCTTCTCAAGGACCTACAGGGTAGCTTGAAAGTGCGTATCCTACTCGCTCAGGCCTTATTCGGAAATCCAGATATCCTCATTCTGGATGAGCCTACCAATGATCTGGACATCCGCACGGTCGTCTGGTTGGAGGACTTCCTCCTGAATTTCAAGAACACTGTGATCGTAGTCTCACACGACCGTCACTTCTTGGACACGGTATGTACCCACGTGGCCGATATCGATTTTGGAAAGATCAAGCTCTTTACCGGAAACTATTCCTTCTGGTACGAATCCAGTCAGCTGGCACTCAGACAGCGCTCCCAGCAGAATAAGAAAGCAGAGGAGAAGAAGAAAGAATTGCAGGAATTCATACAGCGATTCAGTGCAAATGCGTCCAAGTCCAAGCAAGCTACCAGCAGACGTAAACTCTTGGACAAGATCAATGTGGAGGATATCCAACCCTCTTCTCGGAAATATCCGGCTATCATCCTGAATCAAGGGAGAGAGGCTGGTGATCAGATACTGCATGTGGAAGGACTGAGCGCGTCCAATGAATCAGGGCCCTTGTTCAGTGATTTCCATCTCAACGTCACCAAAGGAGATAAGATCGCCTTCTTGGCCAAGGATAGCATGGCGATCTCTGCCCTCTTCGACATTCTCATGGGAGAACGCAGGGCCGATAGTGGAAGCTTCAAATTCGGAGAGACCATCACTACAGCATACCTTCCCAATGAGAACCACGAATTCTTCAATACCGACCTCAATCTGGTCGATTGGTTGAGACAATTCTCCACCAACAAGGATGAAGTATTCATCCGTGGATTCTTGGGCAAGATGCTCTTCTCGGGCGAAGAGATATTCAAATCTGCCAATGTGCTCAGCGGAGGCGAGAAGGTACGGTGTATGCTTTCACGGATGATGTTGGCCGAGGCCAATCTCCTGATCCTGGATGAACCGACCAACCACTTGGATCTGGAATCCATCCAGGCGCTCAACAATGCGCTGAAGGATTTCAAAGGCACAGTCCTGTTCACTTCCCATGACCACCAGTTCTGCCAAACGGTGGCCAATAAAGTCATCGAACTGATGCCGAACGGACATCTGGAGAAGATGATGAGTTTTGATGAATATCTTGAGAGCGATAAGATCCAAGCCCAACGCGAGGCCTTGATAGCATGACTGAAGGTGGATATGTACGATTGATCTGGGATTTCAGAGGACCCGATTCACGAGGGACAGCTGAACATCACGCCATACATCTGAATCAATTTGCCCAGTCGAACGGTATTGCCATGACCGATCACGGCAGCCAAGCCATCAACGAAATGCATCACATGGCATTCATGATCGTACAGCGTAAGGATATGCTCACCGTACGTGATGCACTTAGACCACATCGCGCAACAGAAGTATGAAAAAGGTCAAGAACGTTCTCATCACTGGAGCTACGGCAGGCATCGGCCAAGCCACGGCCGAACTGTTCGCCTCTCATGGTCATGCCCTCATTCTGACAGGAAGAAGAGCAGAGAGACTGGAAGAAACAGCGAAGAAGATCTCAGAAGAATACGGCACTCTTGTCCTCACGTTGAATTTCGATATACGTGACCTCGAAGCATGTAAGGCAGCTATCGACTCCATCCCCGATACTTCCCTTCCGATAGACATCCTTGTCAATAATGCTGGACTGGCCGCAGGTAAAGATCCTCTTCAAAAGGGCAGCATCGATGATTGGGAACGGATGATCGATACCAATATCAAGGGGCTGCTCTACATGACCCGGATCATCGCTCCACAGATGGTAGAGGCCGGGGCCGGCCATATCATCAACATCGGTAGTACAGCTGGAAAAGAAGTCTATGCCAGTGGAAATGTATACTGCGCGACCAAGCACGCAGTCGATGCCCTGACCAAAGGACTACGTATCGATCTGCTAGGGACCGGTGTCAAGGTGACCCAGATCGCACCCGGAGCTGCTGAGACTGAATTCTCACTGGTCAGATATCATGGGGATGAAAAGAAGGCGGAACAGGTATATGAAGGCTATACTCCGATGAGAGGAGAAGATATCGCCCAACTCATCCATATGGTGACCGAATTGCCCACCCATCTATGTGTGAATGATCTGGTGGTCACCTCCATCGATCAGGCAAATAGCTTCTATATTAGTCGCGAACTCGACTGACATTCAGGAAACACCTTATGGAACTCATCGAATCGCTCCACGCAGTCGCAGGATTTGTGGTTGCGCTCACAGGACTCGCACAGATAGTCACTAAGAAAGGAGGTATCTACCATGCGGTAGTAGGATTCACCTATCTCTCTGCTTGGCTTATTGTAGTGGTCACAGGAGGCTATCTAGGTTCTCCCCTGATCACCTTGTTCGGCTTTCTGGGATTCTACATGGCCTTAACGGGATGGAGATTCGCCAATCGAAGAAGGACCCGACCCAAAACACCGGAAAAGGTCATCTATTGGATAGGGCTGATCGTGGCCACAAGCACCTTCATATGGGGTCTGAGCCTGGCCTTCCAAGGTCATTGGATGGGAATCGTTGCTCTGATATTCGGGGCTATTTTCCTCATCACCTGTATAGTCGATATCCTAGACTTTATCTTCAAGAAGAATATCAGACGATTGAGTGCCTCGCGCAAGCAGTGGATGTTCGAGCACATGACTCGGATGTATATCTCCTACATAGCGGCAATGACAGCCTTTGCGGTGATCAACGAGATATTCATCACTCCCATCTATAACTGGCTCATGCCCACAGTCGTAGGTACCATTTTGATCTTCTTCACGCGTAGACAGCAAGAGAAGAAACTGCTTCTGAGAGAAGAGAAAGAAAGAGGCTGAAGCACCTTCTTCCTTTCAGGTCAATCGCATGAATCGCATGGTATTGAGTATGGCACTGAGAGAGAGTCCGATAAGCAATCCTATCCAGATTCCCTGATACCCCCAATCCAGTTCAAAGGCCGAGTACCAACTGAAGGGTAGACCTATGCAAAGATAGGAGAAGAAGGTGATAGCTGTGGGCCACCAGATATCCTGAAGGCCTCGTAAGGCTCCAATAGCGGCAACTTGCACCCCATCCGAAATCTGGAAAATAGCAGCGATCAAGAAGAGGTCTGCCGCAATCTCGATCACACGTGCATCATCAATATACAATGCAGGGATAAAGTACCGCGCCCACCCGATCAGCACCGCGGCCAAGGTCATGAAAAGGACCACCTGCAATATGGCGGCTATACCCGCTCTTCGCTTGCCCAGTCCATCACCCCTGCCCAGAGCATTGCCTACCCGCACTGTAGCTGCTACGGATATGCCAACGCATACCATGAAGGTGGCCGAGACCGCGTTTATCGTTATCTGATGGGCCGCCTGTTCAGGAGCTCCTATCATTCCCATCATCAATGCAGCTGCAGCAAATGCTCCCACTTCGAAAAGCATCTGCAAGGAAGTAGGTACTCCCAGTCTCAGGACCTTTTTGAAGAACCACTTGGAAAATTTGAATGGGTCGATTCGCACGAGATAGGACCACAGGTGATTGTGACCACCGGTCTTCCAATACCGCATGAAGAAGATGAGCAATAACATCATACCTGTGCGACCGAATAGGGTACCGAAGGCAGCACCTTCAACACCTAGAGCAGGCGCACCCCAATTCCCATAGATGAGCATATAGTTCGCCAGTACATTGAGGACATTTCCAAAAAGAATGGCCACCATGGGTGCGGTAGTCTCGCTCAGCCCTTCACTCAATCCACGGAATCCTTGGAAGATCATCATAGGGACCATCGACCAACTACATACCCGTAGGTAAGGAATCGCTAGATCTACAACTCCAGGGTCCTGGCCGAGTCGGTCCATGAACGGGATAAAGGACTCGATGAGGAGAATACTGAGAAGGGCAAAGATGATATTGATGACCAGACTATGCTTGAAGCTGAAGGAGGCTCCTTGAGAATCGCCCATGCCATCCGATTCGGCCACCAAGGGTTGCAAGGCCATACTGATACCCATACCCACTACCAGGAAGATGACGAAGATGGATATACCCAATGACACTGCAGCCAAAGCCTCAGCCCCGAGGTCACCCACCATCAGATTATCGATGATATTGACAGAGATCTGTCCCAGTTGACCAAGGATGATCGGCCAGGCCAGTCGAAGATTGGCCCGGAAATCTGTGCGATATATGCTTAGCATGGACACCCCAGCAAAGAACTACATTTGAGCTTCAGTCACCGATATGCGAGCCACATCCTTACTCCTCCTTCTGAACCTGACACTTTTTTCCTTGCATGCCTTTTCACAAGCCGCAGCTGAGATACGGGTAGAGCCTCCACATTGGTGGGTAGGCATGAACAATGACACAGTGCAGGTCATGCTCCATGGAAACTTTGACACTGACACAGAAGTAGAGCTCCGACCCTATGCCGGTGTGGAGTTGATCGCTACGACAAGACCTAGTGAGCATTACGTGTTCATCGATCTGATTATCGCAAATGACACCGAACCCGGGACACTTGAGATTGACTTGATCGGCACCTGGAACATCACATTGGACTACTCGCTGAAGGCAAGAAAACCTGGTTCAGGATCGCGTGAAGGCTTCGATGCATCGGATGTCCTCTACCTCATCACGCCCGATCGATTTGCCAATGGAGATACAGAGAATGACACAGTAGAAGAGATGAAAGAAGCGGCCGATCGCTCCTTCCATGGCGGCCGACATGGCGGGGACCTGAGGGGCATCATCGACCATCTAGACTATATCGATCAGATGGGATTCACTGCCATATGGATCAACCCCATTCTGGAGAATGATATGCCTAGGTGGTCCTATCATGGATACTCGACCACAGATTTCTACCGCATCGATCCAAGGTATGGTTCTCTGGAAGAGTACAAGGAATTGGTGACTGAATCAGAGAAACGTGGAATCAAGATCATTCAGGATATGATCGAGAACCACTGTGGGAGTGAGCACTGGTGGATGGACGACCTACCCTTTAAGGACTGGATCAATGGAAACGGAGAATATCGCCAGACCTCCCATCAGCATGAGGTCGTGCAAGACCCTTATGCCTCTGACTACGATACAGATGCCTTCAACAAAGGCTGGTTCGTACGGACGATGCCCGACCTCAATCAGCAGAATCCCTATATGGCCACCTATCTGATCCAGAACAGTATCTGGTGGATAGAAGAAGTAGGGCTGAGCGGCATACGTCAGGACACCTATCCCTATGCAGACAAGACATTCATGGCCCAATGGGCCAAGGCTATCCTATCCGAGTATCCATTGCTCAACATCGTAGGTGAAGAATGGAACTACGAGGTACCCCGAGTTGCGTATTGGCAGGATGGCAGCAGCAATGAGGATGGCTACAGATCCTACCTACCCTCGGTCATGGACTTCCCGCTCCAGTTGGCCATCGGTCAAGCTTTTGACGGCAATGCTCAGAATGATGAAGGATTGAAGGAACTCTATCGCTGCCTTGCTCTGGACTTCCTCTATCCTGCCCCACAAGACTTGGTCACTTTTGCAGACAATCATGACATGGACCGCATCTATGCGCGCATCGGTGAAGACCTTGAACGATGGAAAATGG
>JABDLZ010000187.1 GCA_013001705.1 Flavobacteriales bacterium | reverse complement strand
CCTCTGTGCTCCGCAGTCCTCCTTGGCACAGGTAGACCAAGGGGTACTCCCTCGCATTGGACTCTCCAAGAAAATCAATCCGAGTTTCACACTCAATTCCAGTATACAATCAAGAGCATCATTCTATCGACACCGCACCGACTCACCTCCTGGCTTAGAACACGAATTGCTGGACTGGACTTCTCTCCTCGCCTATCGAACCGGTCCACGTTCCAAGGTACAGATCGGCTACATGCTACGCTTTGAGGATGAGGATCTTATCCATAGAAGCATTCAACGCTTCTCTGTCGTACATGAGTTCTTGAATGGACGATTGGGTCATCGCATTGGGACCGATCAGACCTTCTCCTCAGATGAGTCGGAGGAATACCGACTGAGATATAGGATTTCATGGGAAACGGCACTGCAAGGTGAGCAAGTCGACACGCGGGAATTCTACTTGGTCCTAAGCAAGGAGTTCTTCGGAAAACTCCAAGACCAAGATACAGAGACGGAATTGCGTTTGGGAGCCCAGCTAGGCTATCAACTCGACTCCCGATGGACATTGGAAGCTGGTCCCGACTATAGGTGGAGTGACCTGCGCAGCCCAGAGGCCCAGATCATCTGGTGGTCCCTGAATTGCTATTTAGAGTTGTAGTTTTCCTCGCATATCCGTTTCCGCGCTGCATTGTATACATTCACCCTCACAATACGCAAGCTATCACCATGACCGACCAAGAGATTGCCAAAGAAGTAGAACTCCAACACATCAAAGAGATCGCTCAACGACTGGATCTGGATGCAGATGAGATCGAGATGTATGGGCGGTATAAGGCCAAACTCCCCCTTTCCAAGATCGACCTGGACCAAGCCAAGAAGAGTCACCTCATACTGGTCTCTGCTATCTCTCCCACTCCAGCCGGTGAGGGTAAGACCACCATGTCCATCGGACTGAACGAAGGGCTCAATCGATTGGGCAAGAAGAGTGTGGTCGTCTTGCGGGAACCTTCACTAGGTCCTGTCTTCGGAATCAAAGGGGGTGCAACAGGTGGAGGCTATTCCCAGGTGCTTCCTATGGAGGATATCAACCTACACTTCACAGGAGACTTTGCAGCCATTGAAAAGGCGCACAACCTGCTTTCTGCCGTCATTGACAACAACATCCAAAGCAAGACCAATTCTCTAGGTATCGATCCACGCACCGTGACCTGGAAACGGGTCATGGATATGAATGACCGAGCCTTGCGCAGGATCATCGTAGGACTCGGAGGAACCACATCAGGAGTTCCTCGAGAGACCGGTTTCGACATTACAGCAGCGTCTGAGATCATGGCCATTCTCTGTCTATCGACCGACCGGCTCGATCTGAAGAAACGACTGGGTAACATCTTCATCGGATACACCTTCGATAAACGCGCCATCTATGCTCGGGACTTGAAGACCGAAGGTGCTATGGCTGCACTTCTCAAGGATGCCATCAAGCCCAATCTCGTGCAGACCATCGAGGGCAATCCGGCCATCATCCACGGTGGACCTTTTGCCAATATCGCACAAGGCACCAACTCGGTCATCGCTACCCGTATGGGGATGAGCCTGGCCGATTATACGGTCACAGAAGCCGGCTTCGGTTTTGACCTAGGAGCTGAGAAATTCTTCGATATCAAATGTCAGAGTGCCGGATTGAAGCCGGAAGTCGTAGTTCTTACGACCACTATCAGGGCATTGAAATATCACGGAGGAGCCGACCTGAAATCCTTGACCGAACCGGATGTGGAGGCTTTGACAAAAGGTGTCCCCAACTTGGAGAAGCATCTGGAGAACATCGGACACTTCCATGTCACTCCGGTCATATCGGTCAATCGATTCCTCACTGATACAGATGAAGAAGTGGCTGTCATCCAGGAGGTTGCCGATCGATTGGGTATCCGTATCGCCATCTCTGAAGTCTGGGCCAAAGGCGGTGAGGGAGCCCTGGACCTAGCTCAACATGTCGTGGACATCATCGAAGAAGGTCGCTCGGATTTCAAACCACTGTACGATTGGTCCCAGTCAGTGGAAGACAAGATCAGCACTATCGCTACTCGTATCTACGGTGCAGAACATGTGGATTATACGGCCAAGGCCAAAAAGGATCTACGTACGATCAGCGATCTAGGGCTAGACGGATTGCCGGTATGCATCGCCAAGACTCAGAAATCCCTCTCTGACAATCCCAAACTCTTGGGAAGACCCAAGGATTTCATCATTACTGTTAGAGAGATAGAGATCGCTGCAGGTGCAGGATTCCTGATTCCGATCACTGGGGATATCATGCGTATGCCTGGTCTACCTGCACACCCGGCTTCTGAACTGATCGATATCGATCAGGACGGAAATATCACCGGACTGTTCTAAGCAGATCAGTAGGTCGCCATAGTCTCATCGATCTCTTGCGCCCATGCTAGTATTCCTCCTTCTAGATTGAGCAGGTTGTCATAGCCATGACGTTCTTGGAGTAATGCGATCACATCGTGACTTCGTTTGCCCGATCGGCAATGGACCACCACCGGACGGTCTCGAGAGATTGACTCCAGCTTCGACTCCACTGTAGACTTTGGGATCAGCTCTGCTCCGATATTAGCGATCTCATACTCATTGGGTTCGCGTACATCGATCACCTGTACATCCTCTCCTTTATCCAATCTTTCGGATAGTTCTCCGACCGTGATGCTCTTGACCTCGGTCTGTTCTTCTGCGGGTCCTATGCCACAGAACTGCTCATAGTCGATCAGTTCGATCTGGTCAGCATGTTCAGTACGGATGCTATGTTTCTCGGAATAGCTCAGTTCGAATACCCTGGGTTCGAATTCAGATGTGTTCAGGGTGAAGAGTTTCCCGGAGAGAGGTTCTCCTACGCCTGCAGCGATCTTGATGACCTCATTGGCCTGTAGGCTGCCGAGAATTCCCGGCAGTACGCCTATGACTCCCCCTTCTGCACAACTGGGAACGAGACCGGGTGGCGGAGGCGATGGGAACAGGTCCCTGAAATTGGGCCCATAGTTCCCTTCCGGGTCCCTGTAATTGAATACACTCAATTGCCCTTCGAACCGGAAGATCGAAGCGTACACATTGACCTTTCCAGCCTTTACCGTGGCATCATTGACCAGGTATCGCGTGGGGAAATTATCCGTCCCGTCTGCGATGATGTCATACTCGGAGATGATATCCAAGGCATTCTCACTGCTCAGCCTAAGATTATATTTCTCGAATTCCACAAAGGGATTCTGACGTTGAAGGCGTTCGAGTGCGGCCTCCACCTTTTGACGACCGATATCGTCAATTGTATATAGGACCTGACGCTGAAGATTGCTCGAC
>JABDLZ010000186.1 GCA_013001705.1 Flavobacteriales bacterium | reverse complement strand
CTTCGATATCACCTACTGGATTGAGCAATCCACTCTTGCCATGCTCTACCACCTCAGGGATACCCCCTGCATCGGTCGATACGACTGGACATCCGCTCGCCATGGCCTCCAAGGCACTCAATCCGAAGCTTTCATGCTCAGAGGCCTGGATATAGAGATCGGCCACTGCCATGATCTCTTCGGGCTTCTTGAGTTTACCGAGCATGATGACCTTATCGCATGTTCCCAGCTCTTTGCAAAGAGTCTGCACCCGACTGCGCTCCGGTCCATCTCCTATTAAGAGGAGCTTGCAATCCAACCTGTTCTGCAAGAGCGCAAAGGCGCGAATGATATCATCGATGCGCTTGACCGGTCTGAAATTGGAGGTGTGTACCAAGAGACGCTCTCCGCGAGAGGCAAAGCTTTGATGGAGTTCTTCATTGAAGGGCCATTGATACCTCTTGGTATCGATGAAATTATGGATGACTTCTATCTCCCGGTCTATCGAGAAATTCTTGAGAGTGTCTTCGCGTAAACTATTGGACACAGCCGTCACCGCATCGGATTCATTGATGGCAAAGGTGATCACCGGCTCATAGGAAGAGTCCTTACCTACCAGGGTGATATCCGTCCCGTGCAAGGTGGTGATGAATGGGATATGACGCCCTTTGCGTGCCATGATGCTACGCGCCATGAAGGCCGCTGATGCATGGGGGATCGCATAGTGGACATGGAGTAGGTCGAGATCGTGATATTCCACCACTTCCACCAGTTTGGAGGTCAGCACCAATTCATAGGGTGCATACTTGAAAAGCGGATAATCGGTGACGGTCACCTCGTGATAGAAGATATTGCTCCTCGCCTTCCCGAGCCTGACCGGTTGATCATAGGTGATGAAATGGACCTCATGGCCCTTGGCTGCCAGAGCGATTCCTAATTCGGTCGCCACCACGCCACTCCCTCCAAAGGTCGGATACAGTACTATTCCAATGCGCATACAAGAAATTATCGAACACAAATCTACGATGGCCCTTTGCATCGAAGGGAAAGTATTTTAGCACGATGAATTCTGGACGTGGATTGCTACTGGCCCATTTTTCGGTGCTGCTCTTTGCCCTTTCCGGGGTGATCGCCAAGGTGGTGGACCAATCAGCAACGGTTCTCACCTGTGCACGTTCTCTCTTGGCAGCCGTGGTACTGGGTGCGGTGCTCTATTTCAGCCAAGGCTTACCGCGGGTATCGGGGAAGAACCGTTGGGTCCTCCTGCTCTCAGGTCTACTGCTGGCACTCCATTGGATCGCCTTCTATCACAGCATCAAGGTCTCTTCTGTGAGTATCGGTGTGGTGGCGGTATCCACATTCCCAGTGATGACAGCCGTGCTCGAACCCTTGATCATGCGCAGACCATGGTCCTATTCATTGCTCATAGCCCCCTGCTTCATCTTGATCGGAACGGCCATTCTTCTTGGATTCTCACCTGAACCGGATGATGTCCACGGGCTACTTTGGGGATTCACGGCAGCGTTGCTTTTCGTCTTCGTCCATCTGATCAATAAGCTTCAAGTCATCGACCTGGATGGGAAATCACTGAGCTTCATCCAACTAAGTATCGCAGGATTGGTACTTCTCCCCTTGGGGATCATAGGCTATGACGCGGGTACAGCGCATCACACGCGTGACATATTCCTGATCATCTTCTTGGCCGTATTCAGTACCGCACTGGCCTATGCCCTTTTCATTCAGAGCATGAAGACCCTGAGTGCCAGTACGGCTGCCATACTCACTGGATTGGAGCCGGTCTACGCTATGATCATTGCTATCCTCTTCCTGGATGAAGACTTCGAACTACGCATTGTTCTAGGAGCTTTGATCATTCTGATCACTGTGGTCTGGAGCTCCTTCCGCTCGGTACGTTCCCTCGCAGCGGTCCAGAAGAAGCTTAAAGAACGTATCGATGTCTAAGAATCAAGAAACACCCTGACCTACATGAAAGTTTCCATCCACTGGTTCCGCAGAGACCTACGGCTCGATGATAATCATGGGCTGTACAAGGCCTTGGAATCCGACCATCCTACCATCCCGCTTTTCATCTTCGACTCTGATATTCTGGAAGAACTCCCTGAGGACGATGCCCGAGTGACCTTCATCCATCAACAGTTGAGCGATATGCACGCTCAATTATTGGAGAAAGGAAGCGGCATGGTCATACAACATGGTAAGCCTCTGGAGATCTGGAAGAAATTGATCAAGGGCTATGACATAGCTGAAGTCCATACCAACGGAGACTATGAACCCTACGCGCTTCAACGGGATGAATCGATCCAGAAACTACTGGCTCAACATGACATTCCATTTCACATGCACAAGGACCAAGTGATATTCGAGAAGGATGAAGTGGTCAAGGATGATGGCGACCCCTACACCGTCTATACACCTTATAGCAAGAAGTGGCTGAGCCAACTGGAAGAATCGATGCTCGAGCCCCATTGGTCGTCCAAGAATATGCATCGCTATCACGAGTTCAAAAAAAGGCCGGATCTACCTAGCCTGGCGGATATAGGATTCAAGGAGAGCGCGATCAAAGTCCCCGCGTATGATATCGATGAGGAGTTGATCTCCACCTATGATAAGACTCGGAATCTCCCTGCGATGAGTGGAACATCAAAGATCGGAGCTCACTTGAGATTCGGGACTATCAGTGTGCGCAAGGCCTTCAAACGGACCTATGAGGTGAATATGACCTATGCCAAGGAGTTGATCTGGCGGGAATTCTTCATGCAGATCCTTTATCACTTCCCGCATGTGGTCGAACATAATTTCCGTAGGAAATACGATGCGGTGAAATGGAGGAATAATGAGGAAGAGTTTGAAAAATGGTGCAAGGGAGAGACAGGATATCCCTTTGTGGATGCGGGTATGCGGGAATTGAATGAGACCGGATTCATGCACAACCGGGTGAGGATGATCACAGCGGGCTTCTTGACCAAACATCTATTGATCGATTGGCGCTGGGGCGAGGCCTATTTTGCAGAGAAGCTCTTGGATTATGACCTATCCAGCAACAATGGCAATTGGCAATGGGCTGCGGGTACGGGCTGCGATGCGGCCCCATATTTCAGGGTCTTCAACCCTACCACCCAGATCGATAAGTTCGACAAGGACAGGAAGTACATCCGTCAGTGGGTGCCTGAATTCGAAAGCGATGATTATCCAGAGCCTATGGTCGAGCATAAGATGGCCCGGGAAAGAGCATTGGATACGTATAAGACGGCCTTGAATTGATACGGGCAACTTACTTTTGCAGGCCATGTCATTGACTGAAGAAATAGAGAAGAGAAAGACCTTTGCCATCATCTCCCACCCGGATGCTGGTAAGACTACGCTTACAGAAAAGTTCTTGCTCTACGGAGGGGCTATTCAGACCGCTGGTGCTGTGAAATCCAATAAGATCAAGAAGACCGCTACTTCTGACTTTATGGAGATAGAGAAGCAACGTGGAATCTCGGTGGCCACCTCGGTCATGGGATTCGAATATCAGGGTCTGCATATCAATATCCTCGATACACCAGGTCACCGCGACTTTGCTGAGGATACCTATCGCACATTGACCGCAGTGGATTCGGTCATCCTGGTCGTGGATACGGTGAAGGGTGTGGAGGCGCAGACCGAGCGCCTCATGGAAGTGTGCACCATGCGCAAGACACCGGTGATGATCTTCGCCAATAAGATGGACCTGGAAGGTAAAGATGCCTTTGACCTGGTGGACGAACTGGAGACTCAACTCAATATCAAAGTACGCCCCCTCTCCTGGCCCATTGGCGTGGGCGCTACCTTCAAGGGCATCTACAATCTGTATGACTCTTCGGTCAAACTATTCGCAGCCGGCAAGACCAAGGTGGAGAAGGATGCTATTGTAGTGAAGGACCTGAGCGATCCCATCCTGGATGAGATGGTAGGTACGCAACTGGCCGATCAACTCCGCGAGGATGTGGAGTTGATCAATGGGGTCTATGAGGAATTCGACCCGAGTGTCTACACCTCGGGAGAAGTAGCTCCGATATTCTTCGGATCGGCCATCAATAATTTCGGAGTACAGGAACTCTTGGACACTTTCTGCCGCATCGCTCCACGTCCACAACCTAGAGAGACCACGGAAGGAGAAGTGGATCCTATCGCAAAGGATTTCTCCGGATTCGTATTCAAGATCCACGCGAATCTGGATCCCAAGCATCGGGACCGTATCGCTTTCTTGCGGGTGTGCTCTGGGAAGTTCGAGCGCAATACTTTCTATCACCATGTGCGCGAGAGCAAGAAACTGCGATTCTCCAATCCTACGACCTTCATGGCCAGCAGCAAAAGCCTCATCGAAGAAGCCTATCCCGGGGACGTGGTAGGCCTGTATGACACGGGAAATTTCAAGATTGGCGACACATTGACCGAGGGACAAGAATTCATGTTCAGAGGTATCCCCTCCTTCTCACCGGAGATCTTCAGAGAACTGGTCAACAAGGACCCCATGAAGAGCAAGCAACTCGAAAAAGGTATCCAGCAGCTGACCGATGAAGGAGTAGCACAGCTCTTCGTCAAGCAGATAGGCAATACCCGTATCGTAGGTGTGGTGGGCGAACTGCAGTTCGATGTGATCAAGTATAGATTGGAGCACGAGTACGGTGCCAGCTGTGAATTCAGGCCACTCAACTTCCACAAGGCCTGCTGGTTGACCTCGGATAACCCGGCCAAGCTGCAGGAGTTCTGTAGGATCAAGCATAGCGAGATCGTTCTGGATAAGGATGGGAATTACGTCTACCTTGCCCCTTCTGCTTGGATGCTCAACCTGGAGAAAGAGAACAATCCGGACATAGAGTTCCACCTGACCAGTGAATTCAAGACACGCAATGAAATGGCGTGAAGTTTGCTGAGTGGAGAGACGTTATAACTTCGCTCTGTCGAAAACGTAAAATCGCTCAGGTATCAATCGAAAGCAATGAAAAACAGATTCATTCTCTCCCTATCGATCCTTACTGGACTTCTCTTCTTCACATCATCCCTCTCAGCCCAGGGATACCGTATCACCCTGGATGTGGGCAGCTTGAAGGACAGCACAGTGTATCTGGCCAATTATTTCGGTTCCAAACTCTACTATGCTGATACCGCTCGATTCAATAAGAAGGGGATAGCTGTATTTGAAGGGGAGGAAGCGATGCGAGGTGGGAAATATGCATTTGTACTCCCCGGCCCTAAGCTCTACGAGGTGCTGTTGGATGAGGACCAGCACTTCGAGATAGAGAGCGATACCAGCGATTTCATCGGCAACATCGAGGTCAAGGGCTCGGATTGCAATCAGGTGTATTACGAGTACATCCAGTTCATCAATCAGAAGAAGAAAGAGGTGAGCCAACTCAATGAGGCGCTGGTAGAAAATGCTTCGGACTCGGTCAAGAGCGGTGAGATCAGCACACAGATCGTACAGATCAATAAGGATGTAGGAGCCAAACAGAGGGAACTCTTGGAGAAGCATCCCGATAACTGGGGCGCACAGGTCATCGGCATGACCATACCGATAGAGATTCCGGATCCTCCCAAAGATGAGAATGGAGTGGTCACCGACTCGCTTTTCCAGTACCGATACTATGTCGAACATTTCTTCGACAATGTGCCCTTGGATAATCCAGCTATCGCCCGTACCCCGGAATTCGACAAGAAGTTCAAGGATTTCTTCAGCAATGCGATTCTACAGAATCCCGATACAGTCAGCCGCTACGCAGATGAATTCATCCAGAAGGTGGATTATGACGAGGAACTCTTCAAATACGTGGTGCACTATCTGACCTATAGCTTCGAGACGAGCAAGATCATGGGTATGGATGCCGCATTCGTGCATATGATCGAGAACTATTATATGACGGGCCGCACGCCATGGATGGACAGCACCAGCATGGCCAGCGTCACCGATCGGGCCATGCGCATGAAACCCACCTTACTAGGTAAGAAAGCGCCTATGATGAACCTCCATGATACCACAGGCACACGATTCACCTCGCTCTATGATGTGGATGCCGACTATACGGTCATCTACATCTGGGATCCCGAGTGTGGACATTGCAAGAAGGAGAATCCCAAGGTGGTCAAGATGTATGAGAAGTTTGCTGATAAAGGGGTGAAGGTCTATGCGGTAGGCAATCCCCATGAGAATGAGGAATGGGTGGAATATCTACGTGAGCACCCGGAAATGGGCAAGTTGATCAATGTATCGGATAGTCCCGAGCACCCGGACTACTTCCGCACGTACTATGATGTACACTCCACTCCTGTAGTCCTGCTTTTGGATAAGGAGAAGAAGATCATCGCCAAGAAGGTCGGGATCGACCAACTGGAGCAGATCATCCAGCGTGAACTGGATAAGAAGGAAAGCTGACCTGAATTCCGAGGTCAAGCGGTATTCCGCAGTCCGAAGACCAGACCGAGTATGGCCACTAAAGGCATAGCCACAGACATCCATGCTGGGTGAGGAATCATAAATAGATTCATCACGGTGAATACGCAGATGATGATCCCGGCCGTCATAGCAGCCTTGCGATTATCCTGCGACACTCGGGCAGCCACCCAGGTGGCTACGAATGCGCCCACGCCCTGAGCGAGCACAACGAGCCACTTGGCTCCAGTAGGTATGATTTCTATGTGAGCAGCTACACTTTCAGGGTCATCCGGAATCATAGAGTCCGGCATATCGAAGAGCAGGTCCATCAGCCATACCTCGAGTATGGCCACGGCTATTCCGCCAGCGAAGACGCCAGCGAGAATGGAGAGAAGGATACGTAACATAGGTTATTGATTGTCGGTGCTTCGGTAAAATTGGCCTTTACAAGATAAGAAAGGCTTTAAAAAAGGTGATCCCGGACGAATCCGGGATCTTTTCTACCTCTTATAACACATTAGACCAAGGAATTGTCTCTCAACAATCGTCTTTAAGACGGAAAGGATAGAAAAGGTCACATATCTCAGAAAAAAAATGAAATTTGCCCTCAAATCGAGAACTATGGGAGAGCACTTAGAACCAGAAGAAAATGAGATCGGAGGACCGGTCATAGTAGCCGTTGCCGTTCTGGCATTCATCATTTTGATCATCTACTTCTGGGCCAGCTGATCAGGAGAATTCCTTCTTCTCCACCAGGATGTACCAGCCTGGAGAGATCTCCAGATACCCTTGGTCGTAGCAGTATCGATATTCCTGTTCCTTTTTTGTCTGATACACTTCGGTGAAGTAGTTGAAATCGAATCCCGCACGTATCAGATCCTCTCTTTTCACCTTCTTCTTCCCTGTCGGATTCATATCCAATAGGATCCTCCGGTTCTTCCTGAGAATGGCATTCGTTCTCCGTATGGCAGCATTGGCCGCTCTGTTCCTGCGGTTGTTCCAAGTATTCTTACACTGTTCGCTACAGAATTTCTTGTCCTCCCTTCCGTGGATGGAAGTGCCACATTCTTGACAGGCCTTTTGAGAATCATTGGGCATGGCGATGAAAATAATGGATTGAAGGGATTCGTCAAGTCCAATTGATGTCCGGAATCACTCAACGTAATATTGCGATATTGCTATCATCTCGGATCGAGACGTTATCGAATGGCTGACATTCACATTTTCAGGAATCCTGTTTCTCTAGAAGTTGTTTGAGTTCTTCGGTGAGATCCTCTTCACGATCCACGTCATTCAAAGTGCTCAAGATGTGATAGGATGCTTCGTGCTTCTTCAAGTCGAGCACGGTGTCCAAGAATACATCTTCAGAGCTCCAC
>JABDLZ010000185.1 GCA_013001705.1 Flavobacteriales bacterium | reverse complement strand
GGTCAATACCACATCGAACTCTCGAGAATCATCCAGGCTCAAGTAAAAGGCTCCTCCGATGAAGCCCACGAAGAGCAAAGGCCCAAGAATGGTCATGATGATGAAGGACTTCTTTTTGACGCGTGTCAGGTACTCCCGTTGTATGATCAACCAGACCTTATGCATGCTCCTCCTCCTTTTCGTTGACCACCTGGATGAAGATGTCATTCATACTGGGGATGACCTCACTGATCTCATTGATCTGCGCGTGTGGCATGACGGCCTGTAGTAGGTCATTGACCGTATTGTCTCCCAGCAATCGGATTCGGGCACGTATCATCCCTCCGTCCAGATCCTCTCTATCCACCAATTCGAAACCCGTCCAAAGCGCATTGGTAAATCCGAGCATCTGACCCTTGAAAAAGACATCGTAGACATGCTCTTTGAATCGCTGCTTGACTTCTTGCACCTGCCCTTCCAAGACCACCCGGCCCCGGTCGATCAGTGCCATATCATCACAGATCTCCTCTACTGATGCCATGTTATGGGTAGAGAGCATGATGGTGGCGCCTTCATCGCGCAATCGGAGTATCTCGGATTTGACCAGATTAGTATTGATAGGATCGAAGCCGGAAAAAGGCTCATCCAGGATAAGGATCTCCGGTTCGTGAAGTACCGTAGTGATGAACTGCACTTTCTGAGCCATCCCTTTTGAAAGGTCCTCTACGCTCTTGGACCACCAAGCTAGCAGATCGAATCGCTCGAACCAGTATCGCAGTTTCTTGCGCGCTTCGTAGGCACTCAGCCCTTTTAATCGAGCCAGATAGATGGCCTGCTCTCCGACTTTCATCTTCTTGTACAGCCCGCGTTCTTCTGGTAGGTATCCTATCACGGAGATATCGTCCCGTGTGATCGGCCTACCGTTTAGGAGGACACGTCCTTCATCCGGACCTGTGATCTGATTGATGATACGAATCAGAGAAGTCTTTCCTGCTCCATTGGGACCGAGAAGGCCGAAAATGCTTTTCTCAGGCACAGAGATGCTCACTCCATCCAGGGCTCGGTGCTCTCTGTAGCGTTTGTGGATATGCTCGGCTTGAAGCTTCAATTCGAGAACGAATCTATCAATTGCCGGGCCTTGTACTGAACTGATTTACAAACGGTCGACTTGTGATAGTTTCTCCAGATGCGGAGGATGGATGGCTCAGGAGATGCGCTGAAGTTGATGATCAGCTAGGGATTTGAATTCCGCTTTCCAATGATCATCCAGTCCTACTCTCTCGAGAGATCGCATGGCCTTCTCCACATAACGTTCTTGAACCTGGCGCACCTGATCGAGAGCACCGGAAGAATCCATGATCCCCTTCACCTCTTCTACCTTCTGAGTACTCTGATCAGTGGTCGAGTATAGATCACGTAGGCGCTGAGCAGAAGCAGGATCGGCCGAGTCCAATGCTCTGAGATATAGGAGTGTCTTCTTGTTCTGAAGAATATCCCCTCCGACACGTTTACCCACGGCCGCCTGCTCTCCAAAAGCATCCAGTATGTCATCTTGGATCTGGAAGGCCACGCCTATATTCTGTCCGAAATCATAGAAGGCCTTGACCTGTCCGCTATCAGCCTTGGTAGATAGAGCGCCTATGGCAGCAGCTGCTCCTATGAGCACGGAGGTCTTCAATCGAATCATCTCCAAGTACTCTTCTTCCTGCACCTCATCACGTTGTTCGAATTCCATATCCACCTGTTGGCCGATACATACCTCCTTGGCGGTCGCAGTGAATAGTTGGTGCACTTCTTTGAGACGCTGTACATCCGAACGCAGGACCAGATCATAACTCATGGCGAACATGATATCCCCAGAGAGGATCGCCTGATCCCGATTCCATCGTACATGCACAGCAGGCCGACCTCTGCGGGAGTCGGCTTCATCCATGATATCATCGTGCAGAAGTGTGAAATTGTGGAAGACCTCGATGGCTGCAGCCAAAGGCACAGCTCGATTTAAGTCGGCTCCTAGTGAATCGGCTGCGGCAAGAACCAGAGCAGGCCGTAGACGCTTCCCACCTAACTCGAGTATGTATCGCACGGGTTCGTAGATGGCTCCTTGGTGTTCTGCAAGGAAGGTGTCGATGTAGCTTTCGATCTGTGGTCGGTAGCTCAGGATCTTTTCCATCAAGGAAGGATATTCATCAGATACTCACCGTAGCCGCTTTTTACCAATGGTTCGGCCAGTTTCTGCAATTGCTCCGCATCGATATAGCCCATCCTGTAGGCTAGTTCTTCAATACATCCGATCTTCTGTCCTTGTCGTTCTTCGATCACCTGCACATACTGGCCGGCTTGCATGAGACTGGCAAAAGTCCCAGTATCCAGCCAAGCTGTCCCTCTATTCATGACTGCCACCTTGAGTTTACCTCGCTTCAGATACTCCTTGTTGACATCGGTGATCTCTAATTCCCCTCTATAGCTGGGCTTGATATTGCGTGCGATATCCACTACGTCATTGTCGTAGAAGTACAGGCCCGGAACGGCATAATTGGATTTCGGTTCTTTCGGCTTCTCCTCGATAGAGATGGCATTTCTATCCTTATCGAACTCCACGACCCCATAGCGTTCTGGATCTGAAACGTGATAGGCATAGATGACTCCTCCATCGGGATCATTGTTGGCCCGTAAGGTGTTCCCTAGACCTGACCCATAGAAGATATTATCTCCCAGTATCAGCGAGGCTTTATCCCGTCCGATGAAATCCGCCCCGATGGTGAATGCCTGAGCCAGTCCTTTGGGCTCCGGTTGCTCGGCATAACTGAAAGAGCAGCCTAGGTGAGAACCATCGCCAAGTAGACGCTGGAAACTAGGAAGGTCTTTGGGTGTGGAGATGATCAATACATCCTTGATGCCTGAGACCATGAGAGTGCTCAGGGGATAGTATACCATGGGTTTGTCATAGACCGGCATCAATTGCTTGCTCACTACCAGTGTCAGTGGGTGCAATCGGGTACCGGAGCCACCTGCGAGAATAATTCCTTTCATCGTAAAAGATCTTGGGCAAATCTAGTTCAATCCTCTCGCCTGATCTCCAAGGCTTCGAGGTCTATATCCGTCTCTTCATCCAGGATCTCGAACAAGGGTTCTCTGAATGTCCTGATCATCATGAGTTTTTCAAAAGACAGCAACAGACTTGGGAGTACGACCAAGTTGCTGAGCATGGCCACCAAGAGGGTGAAAGAAGCAAGAATTCCAATGGCCTGAGAACCTCCGAATTTGGAAGAGATGAAGATGCTGAATCCGAAAAAGAGCACGATGGAGGTGTAGATCATACTCACTCCGGTCTCCTTGACCGCATTGATCACGGCTGTACGCATATTCCTACCCGGGATGCTCAGCTCTTGACGGTACTTGGCCAAGAAGTGTATGGTATCATCGACCGATATCCCGAAGGCAATACTGAATACAAGGATGGTGGACGGTTTGATCGGTACCCCGGTATAGCCCATCAACGCAGCCGTGCATAATAATGGGATCATGTTTGGAAAGAGAGAGATCAGGACCATACGCAGTGATCCGAAGAGGAAATACATGATCATCCCGATGACCATGATCGCCAAGGCCAGACTGACCAAGAGATTCTTGACCAGATAGCGCGTCCCTTTGAGGAATACGATACTCGTACCGGTGAGCGTGACCGAGAATCTATCGGTGGGGAAAATCTCCTCGATACGTGGTCTCAGGTCATTGACGATCTCCTCCATTCGATCTGTCCCTATGTCGGCCATCTGGGCAGAAATGCGTGTGATCTGTTTGGTGGAATCCATGAACAGACCGGCCACCCCATCGCCTCCGGAACCCGAACTCAGATAGGGGCTGATGAAGCCTTTCTCAGAGCCTCTGATGAGACTGTACTTGGAAGGGGCGCCATTGTAGAAGGACTGTTTGGCAAATTTCACCGCATCGGCTATCGAAAGGCTTTTGGAGAACTCGGGATAGTCTTTGAGGACCTCTTGGAGCTTCTCTACCTTCTTGATGTTCTTATCCTTGGTGGCCTGCCCTTTTCTACCCAGATCGACCAAGACCTCGAAAGGCATCACTCCATGGAAATTATCCTCGAAGAAGTGCAGGTCTTGAATGATACGATCGCCTTGCGGTAGGTCATCTACGATATTGCCCGTAGTACGCATAATGGTCACCCCATAGACCCCGAGTATCAGTACGATCCCTGTTACGATATAGACCGCTACTCTGCGTTTCCTCACCCAATGAACGAGTATGCTCACCACGGTATCGAGCCATCTACGTTGCAGGTGTTTGAGATGCCGGGTCTTGGGTTCAGGGAGATAGGAGAACACGATAGGGATGATGAACAAAGAGAGCAGGAATATCCCAATGATATTGAGTGAGGCTACCACACCGAACTGACGCAGCAGGTCGCTTTCTGTGAATATGAAGGTGGCAAAGCCGAGTGCTGTGGTCGCATTGGTCAAAAAGGTGGCATTTCCGATCTTGGCTATCACCCGTAC
>JABDLZ010000184.1 GCA_013001705.1 Flavobacteriales bacterium | reverse complement strand
CTTTCAGCCCCAATGCCTGTATGGCCACTGCGACATTGCTCTGCTGTTTGACTTGCTCGAGATCACTCTTGAGCGTCAGATCCTGAGCTTTATAGTCCTTGACTTGGCTCTCGAGGCGATAGAGCTCTTTGACCGTAGTCTCGGCATGGTATCCGTAGCTGATGTAACAGACCGCTACCCCGACCATGAAAAGCAGGAATGGGATATGGTCCAACACCCGGTCCTTGGCCAGAAAGGTCCCGTTCAGAAGGCCGATCAGGCTTTTTCTGACTGGAGAATCCTTTCTTTTCTCCTTGGCTGTTCTTGTCTTGTATCCATTCATAGCTTCTCGGCTATTCTCAGCTTTGCACTTCGTGCTCTTGGGTTATTTTCAATTTCTTCTTCGCTCGGTACGATGACCTTGCGATTGATAGCTTTTAGAGGAATCTCACTTCTTCCGTAGATGTCTTTGTCGACCTTGCCTTCTGCATTCCCACTTCGAATGAAATTCTTGACCATACGATCCTCGATACTGTGGTAGGAAATGACTACGAGTCGGCCGCCTGGCTCAAGGATGTCGATGACCTGTGTGAGCATGGTCTCCAAGGCTTTGAGCTCCTCATTGACCTCGATGCGTATGGCTTGGAAGACCTGCGCTAGGAATTGGGCACCTTTTCGATGAGGTGTGACGCGCTGAAGCGCTCGTTTCAGATCCTCGGTGGTCTCTAATCCTTGATCACGAGCACTGATGATGGAATCGACCAATCGACCGACACCTCTCAGGTCGCTTCCTCGCCAGAATACGGCTTTCAAATCCTCTTTGCCGTATTCATGGAGAACAAGTCGTGCCGTCAATTCCCGGTCTTGATCCATACGCATATCCAGTGGCGCATCGAACCGAGTGGAGAAACCACGTTCCGGTATATCGAATTGATGGGAAGAGACTCCGAGATCGGCCAGTAGTCCATCTATGGAAATCACCCCATGCAATCTGAGATTGTTCTTGAGGAATTGGAAATTCTGTCGGATGAAAACGAAACGCTCATCATCGATCTCCTCACCGAGTGCATCCGGATCCTGGTCAAAGGCGTAAAGTCTTCCCGAGTCGAGTCTTTCGAGTATCGCCTTACTATGACCACCCCCACCGAATGTCACATCTACGTAGGCTCCATCGCCTTTGATGGAAAGCCCCTCTATGCTATCATGTAAAAGAACGGGCGTATGGTACCCCTGCTCCACCTCTCAATCAACTACATCATTCCCTGCATCTCCCATCACCTCTTCGCTCAGGGTCGCCATATCGATATCGTCTTCGAGCATCTGCTCGTAGTTCTGTTTGCTCCAGAGCTCTATGCGATCGTTCAGCGCATTGAGCTTCACCTCTTTGTCTATCTCGGCAAATCCGAGTAAGGCCGAGGGAAGGAGCAACCTCCCTTGACCGTCCAGTTCCACACGGGTGGCCCCGCTATTGAACTTGCGTATGAACAGCACATTCTTCCGCTTGAATTTGTTGAGTCTATTGACCGTGGCACTGAGATCCTGCCACACCCTCCATGGGTATATGACCAAGGCCTTGGAGAAGATGTCACGATTGATCACAAAGCCCTCATGAAGGTGCTCTTCCAGCTGCTTTTTCAGACCCTTGGGGAGCATCATCCTCCCTTTGGTATCCAGCTTACAATCGTATTCTCCGAGTAGGTTCAACATGCAATTTCTGCGCTAACGCGGGCTAATGTAGAAAATGATTCCCACTTTTTACCACTGATCCCCATTATTTACCACTTTGTTGAAAAAACGCAGCTGGGTTCCTCCTATTGCCCGTGGTG
The DNA here is from genome assembly GCA_013001705.1 of Flavobacteriales bacterium. Taxonomy (NCBI): domain Bacteria; kingdom Pseudomonadati; phylum Bacteroidota; class Flavobacteriia; order Flavobacteriales; species Flavobacteriales bacterium. Next base: position 13,285 of record JABDLZ010000184.1, on the reverse strand, counting down.
TGCGGATTTGAGAATCATTGAAGTGAATCAATCACAACACTTGCCCAAGCCACCTGACCAGATTTTATCCGAAGAATGCTGTGTATATATGGACCCGCGTGGGAATCGGTGGGAAGGCATATTCCCTACATTTGGATGAAAGCGAAGAAGACCCAGCCCTATGGCAACATCGAATGATTCATTCTATTCCAATCTCGAGGACCAACTCATAGTAGAAGGAGATTTCAGTTATATCGAAGAGGGTGAAGGCCCGGTATTCATCTTGCTTCATGGTCTGTTCGGAGCACTGTCCAATTTCAGAGCGGTGACCGATTTCCTATCCGATCGTTTCACGGTGGTCATACCTCGGCTCCCGATCTATGAGCTTCCCGTGCTCAACACCAATGTGAAGGCAATCGCCAAGTTCTTGGCCAAATTCATCGACCACAAAGGCTATGACCAGGTCAACCTATTGGGGAACAGTCTTGGAGGACATGTAGGATTGGTCTACGCGGCCGAGCATCCGGAGCGAGTCAGCAGTATGGTACTCTCAGGGAGTTCCGGCTTATATGAGAATGCATTTGGAGGGAGCTTCCCTCGTAGAGAGGACAAGAACTATCTCAGAGAGAAGATCGCTCTCACCTTCTATGACCCGGCCATGGTCACCGATGAATTGGTGGACGAATGCCATGAAGCGGTCAACAATCGGAACAAGGTCATACGCATACTGAGCATTGCTAAATCGGCCATACGACATAATATGGCCAAGGAACTTGAGAACTATAAGATGCCGGTATGTCTGATCTGGGGGAAGAACGATACCATCACGCCACCTGAGGTCGCAGAGGAATTCCACGCCAAGATAGAGAACAGCACATTGTACTGGATCGACAAATGCGGACATGCTCCTATGATGGAACATCCTGAAGAATTCAACCGATATCTAGGTGAGTGGATAGAGAAAACTCCTGTCTTCAATTGAGTATCGAGATTTGTCCTTGGATGGGACAGATATAGCCCCGCATGGAGATAATCAAAGCTGAATTCCTGAAGAGCAGTGCAGATCCTTCGCAATGCCCCAAAGCGGATAGACCTGAATACGCTTTTATCGGTAGAAGCAATGTCGGTAAGAGCTCACTGATCAATATGTTGGCAGGTCGCAGGTCATTGGCCAAAACCTCAGGCAGACCGGGAAAGACCCAATTGATCAACCATTTCAATATAGATGACAGCTGGTATCTGGTCGACCTCCCAGGCTATGGCTACGCCAAGATCTCTAAAAAGGAACGGGCCAAGTGGAAAGCCTTCACTTGGAGCTATCTGGAACAACGGCAGAATCTGATGTGTGTATTTGTGCTCCTGGACGGGCGCATACCTGCTCAAGCTGTCGATCTGGAATTCATGGCCGAACTCGGCCTTAGAGGTATACCTTTTGTGATGGCATTCACCAAAGTAGAAAAGGTGAATAAGGAGACTCGGTCAGAACATCTGAAGGCATACACCGAGACCATGCTCGAAGAATGGGAGAAATTGCCTCCGATTTTCCACACCTCTGCGGTAAGTAAAGAAGGAAGGGAAGAGATACTGGCGTTCATCAGTAAGACCAATGAACTCTTTTAGCACCTAATGATCACTCAGTGATCACCCCTAGATGTTTTCCCAGATCCAGTCCGAATTCGCGGATTCCAGCACAGGTCTCCGTATCGCCTGTGGCCCTCTCCAGTGTGTCGTTCATCGTCAATAGGGTCTGAACAAAGAAGGTCTTCATCTCATCCGTGGTGAAATCCTTATCCCACAAGTCCACCCGCAGGGCCTGCTGCTCGTCCTTATCCCAAAATGAGATAAGTGCAGCTCCAGCGGTCTTCTTCCCTACTCCATCATCTGCTTCCCATTCCAGCTTTTCTGGAAGATGATTCTCATCCAGGCTGACATCTATACGTATCTGTTTCTTCTTGTTCATCCGGGTGTATATGCTTTTAATATGGCCTCGGCCGGTACGGACATCAACTGTTGTACGGTCACTTCAGGATGCTCACGCATGTAATCCTTGACCATCTGCTTGCCCATGAAATATCCTAACTCGGCCGGAGATTCTTCTGAGAATCCCTGCGTATAAGGTCCGCGACCGATCCAATCCGTAAGGGTCTTTCTTTCTTTGGTGAAGAGGATATCCTGATCGATGATGACCTTCCAGATGTTCTGCTCATTGTCCACACACCAATTCCATTCTGCTTCTGAATAAGCGAAATGTCGATACTCCTCGATCTCAGGGATACAGAGGTGAAGGGCATACATGATCTTACCATAAGAAGCCATTAGCCCAAGTAGATCGGCCCGTCCTCCACCTTCATCGTGATTGAGGATCAGCCAGCCTTTCATCGCATTCGGAACAAGATGTTCCGGTATCATCTGCTCACGTAGATAGGCAGGGAACAACTCATTTGGCAGGCGATCGATCATAGGGTTGGATGCTCCCAGATAGAATTCCGCCCCAATGCCCAAGACGTCTAATTGAGGAATGGGATAGATGCCGTAGTTGTATCCGGAATTCATGAAATACACATCCGGCACCTTGCGCTCTGGAAATATTGCCTTGTACCTACCGAATGCCTCAGAGAATTGCTGGTGGTATTCTTCCGTATCCGTAAAGACAGAATCGATCTGCCTCTGGGCGAATTGCCATTCCTCATCCTGAACGAAGCGTTCGAGATTCTGCAAGGCCAGAGAATCATCGAGTGGACCAAGCAAGAGGATCTCGCGGAAATATTGTGAGTAGAATTTAGGATGTTGCTCACGTAATCGCTCGTGCTTTTCTTCCAAGGGTTCTTCTTTGAAGATCTCGAGGTCCAAGCGCACCAATTCCAGTTCAACTTCAATGGGTTCTACAGTTCTATCGATACTTGGATCAGAGCAAGAGAAGAGCAGGAGGATGAGAGACAATCCCACACACAGTGTATCAAGCGATAATTCTTTTCTTTGACTCATAATCAAGGCGCCAAAGATATGAAGAAGATATTCCTACCAATTATAGCTATATGCTTGACTATCAGCTCGTTGAATGCTCAAGACGATCGTCCAGTACGCATTGCCTTTGCTATTCAACCTGCTACTTCCTGGTTGGCTCCTGAGGGAGACATACTGGAGAAGGATGCCAATAGGCTGGCCTTTTCCTATGGGATCATCACTGACTTCACCATCGCTGGCAACCCCAATTATGCATTCTCCACGGGTATCCTGATCAATAGTCAAGGGGGCACGATAAAGAACACTAGATACCACGATGGTACAACTATGGTCATGCCCAAAGGAGATACAGTAAGTACACTCATCGATGAATTCGCTGAGTCGACAGAGAAGTACAGACTGCAGTACTTGGACATCCCCCTGACACTGAAACTGAAGACCAATGAAATAGGCTATTTCACCTATTACGGTCAGTTCGGATTGGACCTATCTTTCAACATCAAGGCTCGAGAGGATATCGAATACAAGTTCCCTAGCGAGTCAGAGATGAGCGAGGAGGACCTGAACATTTCCGAGGATATCAGTTTTTTCAGAACCGCCCTTCAAGTGGGTGCAGGTGTGGAATACAACATCTCTGGAGACACCTATCTGGTAGGTGGTATTGTATGGAATAATGGCTTGAATAACATCTTCAGCGATCAGAACTATATCATGGAAGACGATGATGGTAGCCCAGCTATCACTGGGAACAATTCCCTGAGGGAGGGAGAGAAGATAAAAGTCACTTCCAATTACCTAGGACTTACGCTAGGAGTCTTTTTCTGATAGAAAAGGGACCGTAGATATTCCATTGTTTATCTTCTACTCATGAGACCACTCAAACAGCAGGAGACCATTGACCACATAGTCAACTGGTTGAAGGAGTACTGTACCTCAGCGGGAATGAAAGGCTTTGTAGTGGGGGTATCTGGAGGGATAGACTCAGCACTCACATCGACTTTATGCGCTCGGACCGGACTGGAAGTGCTCTGTTTGGAGATGCCTATCCACCAAGCGGCATCTCAAGTGAGTCGTGCCTTGAACCACATCGACTGGCTCCAGGATCAGTTTCCTGCAGTGCGGATGACCCAAGTAGAACTCACTCCCGTATTCGATAGTCTGGTGGATGCCTTTCCTTCTGTAGAAAAGGAAGAAGATCGACACATGGCGCTTGCCAATACCCGTGCACGCCTGCGGATGACTTCCCTCTACTATTTCGCAGCGTATCACAAACTACTTGTAGCTGGAACAGGAAATAAAGTCGAGGATTTCGGAGTAGGTTTCTATACCAAATATGGAGATGGAGGGGTAGACCTCTCACCTATCGCTGACCTATATAAATCCGAGGTATATACTCTGGCTGAAGAACTTGGGGTGAACCAAGAAATACTCGAAGCGGCTCCTACCGATGGTCTTTGGGGCGATGACCGTACCGATGAAGACCAGATAGGCGCTAGCTATGATGAACTGGAATGGGCGATGGAATACCTGCGCCTTGAAAAGGACCTAGCTGCTCTATCAGGTCGAGAAGCCGAGGTGATGAAGATCTACCAAAGACTACACCGTGCCAACCTGCACAAGATGGTCCCGATTCCCGTTTGTGAGATTCCAGAAGAACTACGAGTGATGAGCGATCATCATTCTGCTTCTTAAGCTCGGGTCTCACTCAGGAGCAATACGTACGACCAAGCCTTCCAACTGTTCTGAAATAGGGATCTGACACCCCAATCGACTGTTATCCTGGACATGCCAGGCCTCATCCAGCATCGCTTGCTCATCATCATTGCGCTCCAGTAGGTCGTGTTCACTTTCTATGTACATCTGACAGGATGCGCACATGGCCATTCCGCCACAGGTGCCTTCCACAGGAAGTTCCATGGATCTAGAAAGCTCCATCATGTTCATACCGATACCCAAGGGAGCATCCACCTCATGAGGCACTCCTTCCCTGTCGATTATGGTGATGTGTACGCTCTCCTCCATGCTTGTGTCTATCAGTCGAATCCCTGTACTCCTTGCACAGTGGTATATTTCAGAACATTCTTCTTATCTGGATAGATGCGTTTGAATGCAGACTGGACCATGAGCGTGCCCTCGTGGAATCCACATAAAATGAGTTTCAATTTACCCTCATAGGTATTGACATCACCTATAGCATAGATCCCTGGGCGATTGGTACTGTAATCCAAGGTATCTACCTTGATGGCATTCTTCTCGATCTCCAATCCCCAATCGGCAATGGGTCCGAGTTTTGGAGTGAGGCCGAAGAGCGGCATCCAATACTCTGTATCGAGCGAACTCTGTTCTCCAGATCGGTGTTTTATCTCCAACTGACGCAAGCGACCATTTCCTGACAGTCCTACCACTTCACTGTCAAGGAGTAGGTCCAGTTTACCTTCTTGGGACATGTCCATGACCTTCTGCACGGAATCGGGATGGGCTCTGAAGCTCTGACTTCTATGTATCATCGTCACATGCTCAGCCACGCCATTGGCCAGAAAATAGGTCCAATCCAACGCAGAGTCCCCACCTCCACTGATCACGACCTTCTTGTCCCGATACTTCTCAGGATCCCGTATGATATAATCGACTCCCTTTTCTTCAAAATCGATCAATTCACTGATTGGTGGCTTACGGGGTGTGAATACGCCCAATCCTCCAGCGATAGCCACTACAGGCGCTTGATGTACCGTACCTCGGTCGGTGGTGACGATGTATCCACCTTCTCCATCTTCTTCGATTGTCCGAGCTGATTCTCCCAAGGTGAATCCCGGTTTGAAGGGGGCAGCCTGCTCCATGAGTTTATCGATCAGTTCTCCTGCCAGAACCTCGGGATATCCTGGGATATCATAGATGGGCTTTTTGGGGTAGATCTCAGAACATTGACCCCCGGGTTGAGGAAGTGCATCGATCAGGTGGCATCTCAGTTTCAGAAGTCCCGCCTCGAAGACCGTGAACAGTCCTACCGGACCGGCACCAATGATCAAGATATCTGTTCGTATCATCTAAATGAGAATGGGCGTGAATCTAACGGGTTAAAGAGAAAGAAGAGAATGACATTCATCAGAGATACATATGCGGATGGACAGGACCCGATCAGACCGCTATGACCTTTTGAACTTCAGGCAAAACGTTCTTGATCCGTTCTTCGACACCTGCTTTCAAGGTCATCATGCTCATCGAACAGTCCTTACAGGAACCATGCAGTGCTACTTTGACCACATCATCGTTGGTCAACTCGACAAAGGTGATATCCCCATTGTCCCGCTCCAAGAAAGGTCTCAGACCTTGCAGCGCCTGTTCTATGATGGCAATCTTCTTCTTCTTATTCATGTCCGTGTGATTTGGACGATTTCCGATTCCGGAAGTTCAGTATTCCTCTTATCCATGGCAGCGACCACATTGTCGATCAAGGTGTCCAGATGATCACGGGCCTCCGTACCTTCTTGCATGATTGCCGGCCTACCAGCATCCCCTGCCTCCCGTACGCTCTGTATCAATGGAAGCTGACCTAGGAGATCTACTCCCACCTCTTGTGCAAGTGATTTGGCACCATCCTTTCCGAATATATAGTATCGATTCTCAGGCAGTTCCTCAGGAGTGAACCAACTCATATTCTCAATGATACCCAGGACAGGAACGTTGATCTGAGGTAGTTGGAACATGGCAACTCCTTTACGTGCATCGGCCAGTGAGATATCCTGTGGGGTGGTGACCACGACTCCAGCAGTGAGTGGCACCGTTTGCACCGCAGTGAGATGGATATCTCCGGTACCTGGGGGTAGATCCACGAGTAAATAGTCCAATTCACCCCAATGGGTATCCATGAACATTTGACGGAGTGCCTTCGTGGCCATAGCCCCCCGCCAAACAATAGCTTGAGACGGATCGGCAAAGAATCCGATGGACATCAATTTGATACCATGGGTCTCGACCGGTGTCATGCGATTGACCCCATCGATCTCTGCTGTACCCGGCCTATCGTGATAAGCATCCAACATGATCGGCATGGAAGGTCCATAGATGTCGGCATCGACCAGACCCACTTTGTATCCCCGCTCGACCAGACCCACGGCCAGATTAGCAGTTATAGTTGATTTCCCCACTCCTCCTTTGCCTGAAGCAATGGCAAGGATATTCTTCACACCTGGGATACCCGGCTTAGGGGTCTCTTTCTTAGGTACGTCCACCTGTACTTCGACTTCGGTACGAATATCCTTTCCAAAAGTCCTCTCTATGGCGAATTCCACCGCATCGACCATACGTTGCTTGTGGTGCATGGCCGGATTGTTCAAGAGCAGAGACACTTTGACCCGATCGCCTTCTACCGTCACGGCTTGAATACCATTGCTCTCCGCAAGGGGGCGCTGGGTATCGGGATCCTGTATCTGACCGAGAACCTCTTTGATTCTATCTACATCAATGGCCATAGGGCTTCGTGATTTCTTTTTGAGACAACAAAGTTAGCCAATTCGCAGGTCGAGAATCGTATGAGAGCTGCTCGAACATCACCCACCTAACCGAAAATATTCTTTACTTTGGCGGCATTGCGGAAAGCAGAGGATCATTCTCTTCTGGGAGTGTTCCAAGAGTTCTCAAGGGATACGGAGAGGTGGCCGAGTGGCTGAAGGCGCACGCTTGGAAAGCGTGTATGCGGGAAACCGTATCGAGGGTTCGAATCCCTCTCTCTCCGCATGTGATATTCCGTATCTTCCAAACGTGGAAGAGCCGTCCCGCAGCAATGCAGGATTGGATCAAGGAATAGGATCGCATATTCATTAAGGCAATGTATTTTGACCAGCACTAATGGATCTATGGACCCACCGAGGTTCTTGTTGTGACCGCGTCCACGAGTAACGGTAGGTCCTATTTGACAAACGGATACAATTAAACCAAGAACAAGAAGTTCAATAGTAACAACTGAAACAATGAAGAAAATTCTCTCAATTCTGGCCATCATGGGATCAGTGCTATTCCTGATACCTGAAACAGCAATGGCGTTTGAATCAGACCCAGGTCTGGTAAGTGAAGCTGGACTGGCACAAGATGCTGAAGCTGCAGCCGAAGAAGGAAGTACAGGTTTCACACAGGTACTTAAAGAAAAATTCATCGAAGGTGGCCCTGGTTTCATGGCCATTGTATTGATCTGTCTTGTTCTCGGTCTTGCATTGGCCATCGAGCGTATCATCTACCTCAATATGGCTCAATCCAATACCAGCAAGATGCTCTCCAATGTGGAGGATGCTTTGAATTCCGGTGGAATCGAGGCTGCCAAGGAGTACCTCAGAAATACCAAAGGCCCTGTAGCCGCGATCTTCTATCAAGGTCTGGAACGATCCGGTGAAGGATTGGACATGGTAGAAAAATCCGTCATCTCATATGGTGGAGTGCAGATCGGACAGATGGAAAAAGGTCTTTCCTGGATCCAACTCTTTATCGCTCTGGCTCCAATGCTTGGATTCATGGGTACGGTTATCGGTATGATCGATGCATTCGATGCGATCGAAGCTGAGAACAATATCTCTCCATCCATTGTTGCTGGAGGTATCAAGGTGGCACTTCTGACTACCGTATTCGGTCTGATCGTAGCGATCATCTTGCAGATATTCTACAACTATATCCTTTCCAAGGTGGATAGTATCACCAACGATATGGAGAATGCCAGTATCACATTGATCGATATTCTGGCCCGTCACAACCTCTCAAAATAATCAGCCCATGGATACGAAAACAGCAGGACTGATAGGTACCATAGTCAAGGTGGCCATTGCACTTGCGGGTGCAGTGCTATGCTTCTTGATCATGGCCAATAGTTCGGATATAGAGGCTGGAGACGACCAAAGCTACGTGAACGGGGCGCTTACCGTTACCTACATCGCTATGTTGCTATGTGTAGGAGCCGCTCTCTTATTCGGACTGGTGTATTTCCTGAAGAATATACGCAATTCGAAGGGTCTTCTCTTTGGATTGGTAGGACTTGCAGTGGTGGCCTTTGTCAGCTATAGTTTGTCTGATGCTCAAGCAAGTCCCGAGTTGATGGCCAAGTACTCCGAGAGCACCTTACAGATGAGTGGAGCTGGCATTTATCTCACCCTTCTCTTACTTGGGATCGGTGTGGCGGCAGCGCTTTTCAGCGAGGTGACCAAAATCTTCAAATAAGCAGGTACCATGGCACGAAGAGAACTACAAGAGATCAATGCAGGTTCGATGGCCGACATCGCCTTCCTGCTTTTGATATTCTTCCTAGTGACCACCACCATGGATCAGGATACCGGAATCATGCGTCAACTTCCTCCTCTGGATGAGGAGCAGGAAGAGATCACTGAAACCGTCAAGGAGAGGAATGTGTACGAGGTGCTCGTCAATGCCAATGACCAACTTTTGGTAGAAGGAGAACCGATGGACATCTCTGAACTGAAGGAAGGAGCAATCGAGTTCCTTACCAATAGTGGAGTCTTCAGTGAAGAACCCGCTGAGGAGGACCTGACTTTACGGGTACCCGTAAGCAAGCAGGCTGTCACGCAGAAGATCGCTGAACTCAAAGGAAAGATCGAGCAATTCCCAGACAGGAAGAGTGAATGGGAAGGTGAGTTGAGACAGTTCGAGGCCAAATTAGATGCGATCAATTTCTTCGGGAATTATCGAGAACTAGGTCCTTCGGCTGTGATCTCTCTCCAGAATGACAACGGTACTTCCTATGACATGTATCTCCAGGTTCAGAATGAATTGACATCTGCGGTGAATGAGCTAAGGGACGAATTGACCCTGAAATTCTACAACAAATCTTACTTGGAATTGGATGACAAGGATCCCTATGAAAGACGCATCATCAAAGCGGTCAGACAGGTGTATCCACAGCGTATATCCGAGGCAGAACCCAAAGAAATAGGAGGTTGACATGTCAAAATTCACAGGAAAAAAGAAGAAGTCCGTAGGTGCAGTCTCTACTGCGTCACTCCCGGATATCGTATTCATGCTTCTATTCTTCTTCATGGTGACCACCGTGATGCGGGAGCAGGATCTGCTGGTGAAGATCGATAAGCCGGATGCATCGGAGATCACCAAGTTGGAGAAGAAGTCCTTGGTGGATTATATCAACATCGGGCCTCCCATGGATGAGCGACTGGGGACCGAACCACTGATCCAATTGGATGATGCGATCATCACCGATATGAGTAAGATCAGACCTTGGATCGAGGACAACCGGGATCAGCGTGATGAAGGTGAGAAATCCCAGATAACTACTTCGCTCAAGGTGGATAAGGATGTGAAAATGGGTATCGTCACCGAAGTGAAGCAAGAACTCAGGAAGGCACAAGCTTTGAAGATCAACTATTCGGCCCGCGCTCGAGAGCGTACAGGGTCTGGAGACTGATCTACCCATGATGTAGAATTATACTTAAGCCACCTTCGGGTGGCTTTTTTATTTGAATCGTAGCATGAGTATGGAACAGATCACCTTTACAGATTTCACAGCCGTAGAGATGCGTGTTGGGACCATCATTGAAGCCCAGCAATTCCCCAAGGCCCATAAGCCAGCCTACGTACTCCAGCTGGATTTTGGGGAATTTGGTGTCAAGAAGAGTAGCGCACAGATCACAGACCTCTATTCTGTAGAGGAACTCATCGGTAGGCAAGTGATAGCGGTATGTAATTTCCCTCCCAAACAGATTGCCGACCTCATGAGTGAATGTCTGATCCTGGGATTGGTCGGAGACCCGTCCGGTGTGGTCCTTATCGGTCCAGATAGAACCGTCAAAAATGGGCTACGGGTAGCTTAGACCACCAAGTTCATGGTGGCATACACACAGCATAGACCCAAGAGGTAGCCTGTGCCTACTTCATGGGGTCGATGGGCTTGGAGTAACAACCTGGATGAGGCCACGATAGCGGCCAAGAAGAAGATACCCAGGATCCAATTGCTCTGCCAGATACCGTACTTGACGAATATCCAGAACATCATAGCACTCACACCTCCTAGAGCTGCCATATGGGCTGAGATCTTATAGCGAATACTGACCAAGGCCAATAAAATGAGGGTAGTTATCAAGGAGAGGAACATGCCGTGGATGACCCCTGGGAGTTCTAAGTCCTTGAGCATGTAATAGGTCAACATATAGTAGAGCACGGTGATGATGAACATGAGCGACCGTCCTTTGAGCTGGGACATCTCCAAGTCAGCAATCAAGCCCCTGCGCTTGAGGAGATACATGCTCAATGCAGGACCGATCACGGTGGTAATGAAGAGTGAACTCACAAATCTCCATTTCAACGATGTCGTGAAAAAGAGGTTCATCACCGGGTCGATCTCAGCGATCAGAAGGAATAGATAAATCGGGATCAGGATGGGGTGAAATACCACCGATATGGCATAGGCGACCCGTTCCAATAGATCAAAGTTGCTTTCTCAGTCGAGCCACAGGTATATTGAGCTGTTCCCGGTATTTGGCCACAGTCCTACGAGCGATGTTATATCCCCTGTCCTTCAAGATGGTTGCAAGCTTATCGTCAGTGAGTGGCTTACGCTTATCCTCCGCATCGATACACTCTTGCAAAATCTTCTTCACCTCCCGGGTGGAGACTTCTTCTCCGCTATCTGTAGAAAGGGATTCTGAGAAAAAGGATTTCAAAAGGAAAGTGCCATAGGGTGTCTGCACATACTTGGAATTGGCCACACGGCTGATGGTGGAGATATCCATGCTCACAATTTCTGCAATATCCTTGAGGATCATAGGCTTGAGCTTGGTCTCATCTCCTGTGAGGAAATAGTCCTTCTGGTATTGCATGATGGCATTCATGGTGACCATCAGGGTCTGCTGTCGCTGACGGATAGCCTCGATGAACCATTTGGCACTATCCAACTTCTGCTTCACGAAGAGGACCGCCTCTTTCTGCTTGGGGTCCTTCTTTCCAGAAGCCGCATAGCCTTTCAGCATCTCCTGATAGGATCGGGACACTTTCAGGTCAGGTGCGTTTCTACCATTCAAAGTAAGCTGCAGCTCATCATCACGCACTTCTATGGTGAAGTCCGGAATCACTTGATTGACCGCGCGATTGCGCTCGGCCAGTGCGCCTCCGGGTTTGGGATTGAGTTTGATGATCACCCCGATCGCCTCTTTAAGGTCTTCCTCCACCAAGTCCATCTTCTTGATGATCTTCTTGTAGTGCTTTTTCGTGAACGCCTCGAAATGATCATTCAGGATATCCTTGGCCAATCGGATGGAAGGATAAGAGTCATCCTTTCTCTCCAATTGCAGAAGAAGACACTCTCTGAGATCACGTGCTGCGATACCGGCCGGATCCAAAGACTGCACCACCTGGAGGACCTTCTCGATCTGATCGACCTCCACCATGAGATTCTGTGAGAATGCCAGGTCATTGGAGATATTGTCCAACTCCCTTCTCAGGTAACCCGAATCGTCCAGATTCCCTATGATGGTCTCTGCGATGACCTGCTCATCCTCATCTAATTTCTTGAGTCCTATCTGGGACAGGAGATTATCCTGAAAGGTCTTGCCAGAAGCAAATGGAATATCCTTTTCATCCTCATCCCTCCCCTTGTTGCGTACGGAGAGGTTGTAGGAAGGGATGTCATCATCATCCATGTAGTCCGAGATGTCGAACTCGTCTTCGGTAGAATCATTTGCGTCATCGTCCCCGTATTCATCTTGAGTCTCGGTCTCCTTCCCTTCTTCCAGGGCCGGATTTATCTCGATCTCCTCCTTGATACGCTGCTCCAATTCCACAGTAGGGACTTGCAACAGTTTCATCAGTTGGATCTGTTGCGGACTGAGCTTCTGTAGTAATTTCTGTTGTAGCGTCTGTTTCAGCATATTCTCTCCTTTCGCTAAGGCTGTGGACTGTGCGTAAAGATAGCTAAGCTAGTCCTTGGCAAGACATCTTGACCCTATCTCTTATGGCATAGCTCAGCATTGATTCAGCATTGCTATAGCTGACCGATATTGATAAGCAATTTGAAGCAATGCAGCTCTATCTGGGCTATACTTGTCCCGCTTTAAGAAATCAAAAGCACCATGAAGAAAATCCTATCCATCTGTATATACTTCAGCTTCCCATTCATACTGAGTGCACAAGAAGTGAGTTTCACCGATGCCTCTGACCTACTACCATCTGCCACCGTGAGTGACCATGCTATAGGTGTGGTGGATATGAACGGTGATGGCAAGGATGATATTATCCGCATGCAATCCTCTGGCAGCCCAGGAAATGCTGAGCAGACAGTGTATGTAGCTATTCAACAGGCTCCGGGTCTGGATTTCGTTTCACAGACATTGGGTACAAT
>JABDLZ010000183.1 GCA_013001705.1 Flavobacteriales bacterium | reverse complement strand
CATCATCCCCATGATCCGCCAGCGCTTTCCCAATGCCAAGGTCGCGGTCAATGGAAGCCGGGACCTCGGAGGTGAACCTTGGAATCAGGTCATCATAGACCGATTTGGGCAGGGTGCATTTGCTGCGGATGCAGCTATGATGCATTTCTATCCGAAAAGCACCAATCCGGATAGCTTGAACATGGAATTGTGTCAGGCAGTGGAGTCGGCAGTAGATATTGAGGATATTCTCCACTATCAGCAGGTTTTCACCGAGTATCTCTTCGAGCAGCGGAACACGGATCTCTTCTTGGAATCGGATATGGAATTGTGGTTCACGGAGTTCAACAACTACGATTACAGTGAGAAATGCATGGAGTACTTCGGTGTCCAGTATGCCGATGATGACCACAATTACGATAGTGGGAACTGGCTGCACGCACTTTCCATCTTCAATCTCTTCAACAGCTTCAGCCACTATGCATCCGAGAAGTCGGGCATCTGGAACGATGCCGATCATGGACTGGATATCACCAAGATGTGCATGCACCTCATGTATGGTGGAGATCGGGAAACGGCCATCCGATCTGATCTGAAGACCAGCCCGGCAGGCATAGCGGCCCGGAGCCTGATGAATACCCTACAGCTCTCGGATAGTATGGCCAATATCTTGATAGCCGGTCCATCCGATCTGGCCATCAATGGGACTTCATGGTCACCGGTCGATGCAGCAGCAGGGATCCCTCGCATGCATGAATTCGAGTATACCGACCGTTTCGGGGAACGCATCACCACGCAGACCTATGAGACCTACGGCTGGCTATTCAAAGGGGAATCGGATCGAGTGATCATCGTCAATCTCTCTGGACCCTCACTCGATCTGGACCTATCTGCGCTTCCAGGCTATGATGGTGTGACATACTTCAAGACCTCCAAAGTCCCAAAGACGAAACTCACCTGGACACTGGCCGATGAGGAGTACAGCCCCGGACTATATATTTCAGAAGGGCTGACAGATCAATCGATTCTCCGTATCCCTCCCTTCTCATTCACCGAGATCATCTTGGATCACTCGTATCGTCCTCCGAGCAACAACGGTTGTGCGAATGCACTAGAGATCGAACCATCTCTTTGGGGAGAGGATGATTGGACCGAAGTACTGTACAATGGGGCTGGTGGTAACCGTCCTTCCTGTATCGATGAAAGCCCGGTCGATGATCTTTGGTTCAGATTCACACCTGAGGCACCGGACGAGATCATTATGGCCTACGACCCAGAACATCGCTTGGATCTAGTGATAGAACTGTATCCCGAATGCAGTGCGGAGCCCATTGCATGCTTTGATTCGTATGGCGCTGATGAGATAGAAAAGGCTTTTTTCAATGACCTCTGGACCGAGCAGGAATATCGTTTCCGGGTCTTCGCTAAGGTCAAAGATCCTCTGGACATCGATCATTTCCAAGTGCAGATCAAGACCACCCGGTCATCTGGGATCTTGCAGGAGCAATGCGGTCAACAAGCCTTTCATGGGGATTCTCACTTGCTCGCAGAATCGCCTGCTTCTATCTATTCAAGCGATTCCGGTATCGATGCTTTTCGATTCAGTTTCATTCCTTCTAGCGGTGAGGCAGAAATATTCAAGAATGAAAGTGATCCTCCGGCCATTCTGGCCTTAGAGGATGTCCAAGGCCTGGAATCCTGGACCGAATATGAGGTGAAGGTCCAACATCGTATACGTACCGAGGCCAATGGGACTGTGGTGACCTTGTGGAGTGAAAAGGACGAAGGGTGTACTATTGGCTTTGAGAATAATTGTCATGCATTTCTATCAGCGCCTACCGGCTTGACCAAATCCTTGGAACCGGTCAACGATGTGATCGATCGTATTCAGCTGAAATGGTTCAAGGAGAATCCGCAGATTCCCTATTCCATTGCGGATTCAGCAGCCTGTGATATCGAGTATTGGCCGGTGAAGGACCTGGCCACTAATCTCTCGATCGAATCTCCACCTCATACCTATCTATCCCTGAAGCGGAAAGCGGGTAAGGAGTTCTTCAAATGGCCTCTGAAATTCAATAAACCCTCCATCTGGCCCAACCATTCCTATAAATGGAAGATCCGATGTGCGTGTGAATATGGAGAGGATATCATGAGCCCATGGAGTGTAGAGAAATTCTTCAATACCCCGGATTTCGACCCATTGACCAATACCTATGATCCACTGGGTGGACTGGTCTCATCGGATGATGCCACCGATATGAAGGGGATGGAAGCTGTCTCCATGGAGCTGGGTTCCTTCGAAATCGACCTATCCCTCAGCCCAGAAGATAGATTGATGTTATTCTCATTGGACGGAAAAGTGATACCCACGCAGACTGTACGCAGCTCCAAGGATAGAATTCGATTGAGCTTGAGTACCGATGTGCGTGCGGGCGTCTATTTACTCCAGGTCCAAGGAGAGGGGACCGATGAGGTGATTCCCATTCACATCCAATAGGCATTCTGAACATTTTTCTTGTTTGCTCCTTGCTTGAGGAGAAAAAATCAAAAGCGATCGTTCACATCTGACCAGCCACTTCGATAGGATAGAGAAGGCCGGCCTAGAGCCGTCCGTGAATTGCTAATCAAATCTATTCTATCATGAAACATGCTATGTGGAGGTATATGAGCACGATGATTCTGCTCCTTGCCTCATTCACCCTTGTACAGGCTTTTGGTCAAGAGACCGAGCCGAATGACACATTTGCGGAAGCAAATACCATCTCTCTGGACCAAGCGGTCTCGGGAGACCTCAATCTGGAAGACAATGGAGATGTCTTTGACAACTTCGAAATAGTGCTACCGGAGAACGGGGACCTGACAGTCGAACTGACCTTGCATCAGAACTTCGGGGTCTATATTCGGATATTCGATAAGACCGGCCTCCCGCTGACGAGCCAATTCGGTTCATCTGGGACCTTTT
>JABDLZ010000182.1 GCA_013001705.1 Flavobacteriales bacterium | reverse complement strand
CAAGGTCTACTACACACGCACAGGCGATACCTATCCCGAACTGCACGAGCGCACCAAGATGGCCAATCGGATGGAGGTCGACCTCTTCGTATCCATTCATTGCGATGCCTTTACCAAAGAATCAGCCTATGGATGCGGAAGCTATGTCATGGGACCGGCCAAGACTGAGGCCAATCTGCGTATGGCACAGAAAGAGAATGCCGCTATGCTCAACGAGGTGGACTATGAGAAGAACTATGGCGGATTCGATCCCTATAGCCCAGAGAGTTATATCGAACTGAGCTTGAGGCAGAACGCTTTCCAGACCCAGAGTCTCAGTTTTTCTGAAAAAGTCCAGCGTCAATTCCGCGAGCGGGTAGGGCGCAAGGACCGAGGAGTCAAGCAAGCTCCCTATTGGGTGATCTCATTCACCACCATGCCGAGTGTCCTGGTCGAACTGGGATTCTTGACCAATAAGAAAGAAGAGGACTTTTTGCGCTCCACGCAAGGGCAGGAGTATATGGCCTCTGCGATATACAGGGCCTTCAAAGAATACAAGGCCGAGATAGAAGGAGTGGAATATCGACCTGGTCCATCACCTGTCATAGAGCAGGATACAGAAGAAACGGTCGAAGAATCCACAGAGGCAGAGGATCGAGCTGAAGTGAAGACCGGTAAGGACGGGATCTATTTCACCGTGCAGATCGCTTCTGCCAGCGCACCTGTGCAGCTCATCCCGGAGAATTTCAAAGGCCTGGAGGGTGTGACAGAGCACGAGAGTGGAGGTCTCTATAAATATACTTACGGCCATGCGGTCAAATACAAACGGGCCAAGGATCTGGTCAAAGAGGTCGAAGAGCATGGCTACAAAGGCACTTTCATCATCGCTATGAAGGATGGTGAACGGATGGATCTCGGAGAGGCCATCCTAACAGTTGGAAAGTAATATCTTTCACCACTGAATGCGCTTATCCAAGGAGTTCAAAATAGGGGCCATCATGATTGCGGCCGTGGCGGCCCTATTCATCGGGGTCCAGTACCTCAAAGGGAATGACCTCTTCAACCGTTCCCGCGTATTCTACGGCATCTATAACAATGTATCCGGTCTGGCAGAAGGTAGCCCGGTGACCATCAATGGCCTACAAGTGGGTCAGGTCAAGAGCATCCGATTCATCGATAGTCAGAGTGGGCACTTATTGGTCTCCTTCGTGGTCACGAATAAGGATATCCAGTTCTCACGCGACTCCAAGGCCCATCTGCAAAGCCCCGAACTCATGGGAGGGACCAATGTGGCCATCCTATTCGGTAATAGCATAGAGATGGCCCAATCTGGAGATACCTTGGAAACAAGCGCTGAACAGGGGCTCGTAGATGCGGTCAATGCGCAGATCGCTCCGCTTCGGGCCAAGACCGAGAGCATGGTCGCCTCGATCGATTCTGTGATGACCGTGATGGAGGTACTCCTGAGAGAAGATGCCCGCCCCAATCTGGAGAAGAGCTTCGTCAGCATTCGTAAGACCTTGGAATCGCTGGAGAGCACATCCAATCGACTGAACAACATCATGGCTTCGGAGAGTGAGCGTCTCAGTGCCATTTTTGCCAATGTGGAGAGTATCACCAAGAATCTGGAAGAGAACAACGATGAACTCACGACCATCCTAGGGAACTTTGCCCAGATCAGCGATACCCTTGCTAAAGCTGATATCGCTCGAGTGATCGCTCAGACGGGGACTGCTCTGGAGTCCACATCGTCCATTCTGGCCAAGATCGACTCGGGTGAAGGCTCATTGGGAATGTTGATCAATAACGATTCCCTCTACAGGAATCTGGAGATGGCATCCAATAATCTGGATGCGCTTTTAGAAGACATACGGGTGCATCCAAAACGCTATGTCAGCTTCTCACTTATCGAACGAAAGGAGAAACAGCTTAAATTGACCAAGCGGGAAGTGCAGCAATTGCAGGAAATACTCAATCAATAAGTCATGGGCCTGGGCAACATCATATTCATTGTATGCCTGATCATCGGAATCGGACTCTTCATCAGACGCATACGTCAAATCCGATTCTTTGTAGCGCAAGGCAAGGATGTGGACATATCTGATCGGAAGTCAGAACGCTGGGCGACTATGGCCAGAGTGGCCATGGGGCAATCCAAGATGGTCGACCGCCCCATTGCTGGCCTGCTCCATATCGTCATCTATGTGGGTTTCGTTCTGATCAATATCGAAGTCTTGGAGATCCTGATCGATGGCATCTTCGGCACCCATCGCTTCTTTGCGGATTATCTCGGTAGGGCCTATGGCTACCTGATCGCCTTCATCGAGATTTTGGCCCTCTTGGTCTTCGTAGTCTGTGTCATTTTCTTGATCAGACGTAATATCATGCACATCCGGAGATTCCATCTGTCCGAGATGACCAAATGGCCCAAAGCGGATGCCAATATCATCCTGATAGCCGAGATCCTCCTTATGGGGGCATTGCTCAAGATGAATGCGACCGATCAATTGCTTCAGGAGCGCATACCGGATGTCTATCACGAAGCCGGCAGCTTCCCCGTCAGTGCGTGGTTGACCCCATTCTTCCAAGATTTCTCTACCGGCACCTTGATCACCTTCGAGCGCATGTTCTGGTGGTTCCACATCCTCGGGATACTCGCCTTTTTGAACTATGTGCCCTACAGCAAGCACTTCCACATCTTCTTGGCCTTCCCCAATACCTTTTATTCGAATCTCGAACCTCGGGGCCGATTCGATAACATGGAGAGTGTGAAGCGGGAAGTGGAACTGATGATGGATCCCAGTGCCGATCCATATGCTGCCCCACCTGCTGATGCGCCACCTCCAGAGACCTTTGGGGCCAAAGACGTGACCGATCTGACCTGGAAGAATCTACTTGATGCCTACTCCTGTACAGAGTGCGGACGGTGTTCATCGGTCTGCCCGGCCAATATGACCGGGAAGAAACTCAGCCCACGGAAGATCATGATGGATACGCGTGATCGCGCGGAGGAATTAGGGAACCACCGATTGAAGAACGGGAAGGAAGAGCACGATGGAAGGTCCTTACTGCATGACTTCATCACCGAAGAAGAGCTGTGGGCATGCACGAGCTGCAATGCCTGTGTGGAGGCCTGTCCAGTGCTGATCGATCCCTTGGATATCATCATGGACCTTCGTAGGAATCTGATCATGGAAGAATCGAAATCTCCTGAGAGCATCACAGCCATGTTCAACAATATCGAGAACAATGGAGCGCCCTGGGCCTTCTCCATGGCCGATAGGGATAAATGGACCACAGAATCATGAGTGACCTCAATGTAAAGAGCATAGCCGCTTTGGCGGCCGAAGGCAAGGAACCAGAAGTCCTCTTCTGGGTGGGATGCGCAGGGAGTTTCGATGACCGCGCCAAGAAGATCACCCGGGCTTTTGCCAAGATCCTCAACAATGCCGGAGTGGACTATGCCATTCTCGGAAAAGAGGAGAGTTGTACAGGAGATCCTGCTAAGCGCGCAGGGAACGAATTCCTCTTCCAGATGCAGGCCTTCTCCAATATACAGGTGCTGAACGCCTATGGAATCAAGCGCATCGTGACGACCTGCCCGCATTGCTTCAATACCTTGAAGAATGAGTATCCGGAATTGGGTGGCGACTATGAGGTCATGCACCATACCACATTTATCAATCAATTGATCACCGAAGGGCGATTGACCGTAGAAGGAGGAGCATTCAAAGGCAAGCGCATCACCTTCCATGATCCCTGCTACCTCGGACGAGGAAATGGCATCTATGAAGCTCCGCGCACGCTCATCCAGAAGCTCGATGCCGAACTGGTGGAGATGAAGCGCTGCCGGGCCAAGGGGCTGTGCTGCGGTGCGGGAGGAGCGCAGATGTTCAAAGAAGCCGAACCCGG
>JABDLZ010000181.1 GCA_013001705.1 Flavobacteriales bacterium | reverse complement strand
GGCTGGTGATATCCCCACAGAACCCATTCAAACAACAGGATGACCTACTGGATGAATCCAAGAGACTGAGGCTGGTCAAGCGGGCCTTGGACGGGCATTCACGAATCAAGCCCTGTACCTTCGAATTCGACCTTCCTAGACCATCATACACCATCGACACCATGCGTGAGATGACGGCAAAGCATCCAGAGGAGGAGTTCTTTCTGATAATGGGCAGTGACAATCTGATAGGCATTGAAGGCTGGAAGGAGTACAAAGTCCTGATCACCGAGCATGAATTGGCCGTGTATCCCAGACCTGGCTATGCGCTCGAGGAGGGCTATATCGAGCGATTAGGAGGTCGCATCACCCTGACCGATGCTCCCCAGATGGACCTGTCAAGTACAGGTATCCGGAATGCGATCGCAGAGCAGCGTCCCTGCCGATTCATGATGCGCGCTGCGGTATGGAGGGAGGTGGAGCGGAAAGGGTATTACTCTGTAAAGACCTGAACAAGGGAGATTGGATTCTGCAGGATTTCTTCCATCTTCACGTTGCACCAACCCAACTGACCATTGCTTCGCTTTAGTTGGACAATATCATTATTCATCCTAGGCGTGTTGACCAGCCACAGTTTAGGCCAAGAGCAGACAAGCAGATTCTCTTCGCATCATCTCGGACTGCAAGCACACCTAGGGGGAATGAATACACCGAATCATGGATTTCCCGAGCTATCGCCCCAGAAGGGTATCAGCGTTAGTGTGGGGAGGTCATGGGCAGACACTTCCCTTCACTGGGTCAATGTACTAGGCCAAATTTGTACTGGGTGGTCGGCCAATTGGACTGACCTTGGCAATAGGGATAATGTCGGACATGCGTATTCTCTTATGCCTTATCTGGAACGAGGAGTGGGTAGAAGGGCGACACCTGCTTGGAGTGCACGTATAGCCTTAGGGATGTCCTACATCGACAGAAAACATCATCAACAGAAGAATCCATTGAACCTTGCCACCTCAACTGACGTGAATTGGACTTTTCGAGCAATGATCCAGCGGAACTTCCATTCAGAACTTGGATTTCGATGGAAGCTTGGTCTTGGATATATCCACCATTCCAATGGGCATATCCGATTGCCAAATCAAGGATACAATTCCTTCGTGCTCTCGATGGGGATCGAGTCATCACGAAGCATTGGGTACCTCTCTCATACGCAAGAAGGCGCACAGCTGGTGCATAATTGGTTAAGTGTGAGATTAGGCCTGGGTATGAATAGCCTTTCCCTCGACTACAATGACCCACAGCCGGTGCTTGATCTGGATATATCCTTTAGCAGAGTATATAGACATACCCTGAGAATCGGTTTTGGACTGTATTTGCGACACTATAGGCATTACAAGAACTTGCTTCAGAGCGAAGATGTAGTACTGGAGGCCTATCCCGACCTGATCGAACGGCCGTATTGGAATGCGAGCAGTTGTGGACTGGATGTCGAGTTGGAATTGCTCATGGGACACGTAGGAGCCGAGATGGATATAGGTATCAATCTGTTCAAACCAGCATATAAGTTGGACTGGATGTTAAATGAAGGGCATTTTGAAGAGGGAGAATACCACTATGGAGAAATGAACTGGTACTATACCGTCAAACGGTATATCGCATCGCGATTGGCGCTTAATTACTACTTAAAGCATACAGAGAAGGAATGGCAATGGAATCCATATGCATCAATCTCCTTACAGGCCAACCTCGGGCAAGCGGATTTTACCAGTCTGAACTTCGGGATAGTGAGGAAGTGGTGATCACTTGACTCTCAGAATCTGATTATACGCCTGTTGGAAGCGATTGACTACCGGAGTGGTCTTCGGATCCAGACCTAGAACATTGCAGAATCTCTGCATCAGCCCAGGTAATACACGCACATGGGTGAGGTGCTCCCCTCTCCAGGAGTCCACTATCTCAAAGCCATGCTCCTTGGCCAGGCGGTCCCAATAGCTGGGAGCTTGTACATTGATGTGCGTGGTGTTCTTGTCGGGAATGCCGATCAAGGGCCATGAACGCATCTCATAGGCAAAGGATCGATTGGGCGTGGTCATGAGGACCAGACCTCCAGGAGCCAGGTATTTCTGTACGTTTCTATAGAATGCGGCCGGCTCTTCCAGATGTTCCGTGACGTCCAAGCAGGAGATGAAATCGAAATGACCTTCTGGGTATTGCCAGTCGGAATCTTCAATGGCACCCTCCTTGATCTCTGCTGAAGTGTATTGACGGGCGATCTCGATAGACTTCGGAAAGGGGTCCAGTCCATGGGATGTGAGACCGAGTTCCCTCTCGGTGAATATCATGAACAGACCATAGCCAATACCTACATCCAAAGAGCGCTGAGCATCGGGGCGCAGGTATTGACGTACCCGCTCTATCTTGGGTAGGTACTTCTCACCTTGGAATTTCTGGCCTTCTTCCGAGAAGATGCGCTCTGTATCGGAGAGGTAGGTGATGTTCTCCGTATCGTCCTGTTGTTGATGCATGGCTTGCAAATTAGGGTCGCTCTTCTTCATCATTCTCATCGAGAACGGCCTTCAGTCCTTCTTCAGGGAAGAATCGCTTCTGGAAAATGAAGATACAGGCCAGCCCCACTGTAATGGCCGAGTCCGCGATATTGAACACGGGACGGAAGAATTCGAATTCGGTCCCACCAACTTTGGGTACCCAATCGGGCCAATGGAAGCTGAAGAGGGGAAAGTGGAGCATATCCACGACATTACCCATCATGAATGCGGCATAACCACCATCAGGCGGTAAGAAGTCAGCTGTGATGGGAATATTGGGCGGGCTCTCACTGAAGATCAGGCCATAGACGGCCGAATCGATGATATTGCCAATAGCTCCGGCCAATACCATGGAAGAGGCCACGATGAAGCCCGGGTGATAGCCCTTCTGAATGAATCGATAGATATAACGGGCAATGACGATGACCGCGAGTACACGGAAAGAACTCAAGGCGATCTTGCCCCATTCCCCTCCGAATTCGAAACCGAAGGCCATGCCGCGATTCTCTAAGAAATGGATGTAGAACCAATCACCCAGCACAGCGAAACGCTCATTCTGGTACATATGAAGCTTGACCCAGATCTTGGAGACCTGGTCGATCGTAAGCACAGTAAAGATGGTGATGAGGGCTCTTCTCAAGACGGGTGATTCAACCTTGGGCGTTCTTCGCCTCAATGCTCAAGGTAGCATGTGGAACGAGCATCAGCCGTTCTTTGCGGATAAGCTTGCCAGTTACGCGACATACACCGTAGGTCTTGTTCTTGATACGGATCAAGGCCTCTTCCAGGTGGCGGATGAACTTCTCTTGACGCATGGCCAATTGGGCTGTCTCCTCTCGGGACAAGGTCTCTGAACCATCCTCCATCATCTTGAATGTAGGAGAAGTGTCGTCCGTACTGTTATCATCCGTATGGGTCAGTGTACCCTTGAGCAATTCCAGATCCTCGCGGGCGGCCTCCAACTTCTCATTGATCAATCCCTCGAACATTTTGAGGTCCTTGTCCGAGTAACGGACGAAATCATCGGTTTTCTTTTTAGCCATGTTCTTGTTCTTTAATTGGATCTGACGATGGTCAATCTTGTGGAGATGTCGTCCGTCAAGCTTAGCTCCAGTGGACTCCCAACGCTCAGATTATCAACTATTTCTAGTGATTCCGCGAGGATTTCCGCGCAAATATAGTTTTTGTTCGCAATGATGGCAGGATCTACAGCCTGATGGCTCTGTACCTCTACAGCAATGCGGTCGGTCACCTCGAAATCCATTTCTTTTCTAAAATTCTGCACCTTGTTCACCAATTCTCGGGCCATTCCCTCCTCTAAGAGCGCTTGGCTTAGGTGGATATCCAGTGCAACAGTCAGTTCTTTGTCACTTGCAACGGACCATCCCGGGATGTCTTGTGAAGTCAGTTCTATCTCCTGACGGTCCAAGGTATGGGCTTCTCCGTCTACCATCAATTCCACTTTCTCCTCGCTCTCCAGAGTGGAGATCTGCTCGGCAGTCATGTCCTTAATAGCGGCTGCCACCGTTTTCATCTGCTTTCCGAAACGCTTTCCGAGCAGCTTGAAGTTGGCCTTGGCCTGCTTGACGATGGTATCGTTGTCGGTGCCCAATAGCTCGATCTCTTTCACATTGACCTCTGAGCGTATCAATTGGCTGACCGCTTCTATACGCTGGCCCATACGATCATCCAGTACAGGGATCATGATACGCTGTAAAGGCTGACGCACTTTGATCTTCTCCTTCTTGCGCAGGCTGAGGACCAATGAGGAAATGCGTTGTGCCAGGTCCATTCTCTTTTCCAGATCGACATCTATTGATGATGCGTCCACCTCGGGGAAGAAGTCGAGATGTACAGAACCATGAACGCTTCTGCCAGTCACATGACTCAGGTCGCGATAGAGCTTATCCGAAAAGAATGGAGCGATGGGGCTGCTGAGAATGGCGACTACCTCCAAACAGCGATACAGGGTCTGGTAAGCGGCTATCTTCTCCGGTCCGTACTCTCCTTTCCAGAAGATCCTTCGGCTCAGACGCACATACCAGTTGCTCAGGTCATCCAAGGTGAAGTTCTGAATGGCTCTAGCTGCTCTGGTGGGCTCATAATCCGCATAGTGTCCTTCCACCTCTTTGATCAAGGAGTTCAGTTTGGAGAGGATCCACTGGTCGAGTTCTCTCCGCTCGGCAATGGGAGTGTCGGGCTCTGAATAGCTGAACCCATCGATATTGGCATACAGAGCGAAGAAAGAGTAGGTATTGTAGAGGGTGCCGAAGAACTTGCGCTGAACTTCGGTGATACCATCCGCATCGAAACGCAGGTTGTCCCAAGGCTGCGCATTGCTGATCATGTACCAGCGCGTAGCATCCGCCCCATATTTCTCCAGCGTCTCAAAAGGGTTCACCGCATTACCGAGTCTCTTGGACATCTTCTGTCCATTCTTATCGAGTACGAGCCCGTTGGAGACCACATTCTTGTAGGCTACCGAGTCGAAACACATGGTGGCTATAGCATGCAGGGTGAAGAACCAGCCCCGCGTCTGATCCACTCCTTCTGCGATGAAGTCGGCCGGGAAATAAGTTCCCTCATCGATCAACTCCTTATTCTCGAAGGGATAGTGCAATTGCGCATACGGCATGGAGCCCGAGTCGAACCATACATCGATGAGGTCGCTCTCACGCTTCATGGGTTGGCCACTATCTGAGACGAGGATGATCTCATCCACATAGTTCTTATGCAGATCGAAGGATTCGTAATTGAGTTTGGACATATCGCCCACCTCGAAATCGGCCAAAGGGCTATCGCTCATCAGACCAGCTGCTATGGATTTCTCTATCTCGGATTTCAGCTCTTCTACCGACCCGATGCATTTGGCCTCGCTTCCATCCTCAGTGCGCCAGATGGGGATAGGTATGCCCCAGAATCGTGAGCGGGACAGGTTCCAGTCATTCAGGTTTTCCAACCAGTTGCCGAAACGGCCTTCACCCGTGGACTTGGGTTTCCAATTGATGGTCTTGTTCAGCTCGATGAGCCGGTCTTTCATGGCCGTGCTCTTGATGAACCAGGAGTCCAGCGGATAGTAGAGCACCGGTTTGTCTGTTCTCCAGCAATGCGGATAGCTGTGCTCGTATTTCTCTACGAGGAAGGCCTTATCCTCTTCTTTGAGTCGAATGGCGATCTCTACATCCACGCTTTTCTCTGGCGCCTCGCCCTCGGCATAGTATTCATTCTTGACATACTTGCCTGCCAGCTCCTTCATCTCTGGACGGAATCGTCCTTGTAGGTCCACGAGAGGCACGGGATTATCATTCTCATCCAAGACCAGCATGGGCGGAACTCCGGCCTCCTTGGCCACCTGGGCATCATCGGAGCCGAAGGTGGGAGCGATGTGTACGATACCTGTACCGTCCTCGGTGGTGACGAAATCTCCAGTGATCACTTGGAACGCATTCTCCGCATTCTCATAGGGAAGAGCGTAGTCCAACAATTGCTCGTAGCGCATTCCCTCGAGTTCGGAGCCTTTGATCTCTCTCAACACCTCTACCTCAGCATCAGGCTTTTCCTCGACCGTGTACGTTCCTATTTCTGGCTGGGCGTGCTTGAAGTAATAGCTGAATCGGTCTTTCGCTATCACCCCGATATAAGGGTTCTTGGAGTATCTGTCCTTCGTGCGGAAGACTAGATAATCGATCTTCTTGCCCACGGCCAGCGCGGTATTCGATGGAAGTGTCCACGGAGTGGTCGTCCAAGCCAAAAAGTACTGCGGCAAGTCGGAATCGACAGGCAACCCAGAACCCGAGACCCGGAACTTCGCGATAGCGGAAGTATCCTTCACGTCCTTGTAGGTGCCCGGCTGATTGAGTTCATGAGAGCTGAGACCGGTACCCGCCTTGGGGGAATAGGGCTGTATCGTGTAGCCCTTGTAGAGCAAGCCCTTGTCATAGAGTCTGCGGAGCAGCCACCATACCGTCTCGATGTACTTGTTCTCGTAGGTGACATAGGGGTCATCCATATCCACCCAATAGCCCATCTTCTCGGTGACATCGGCCCACATGTCGGTGTAGCGCATGACCGCTTCACGACAGGCTTTGTTATAGTCCTCCACGGATATACTCTTACCGATATCCTCTTTGGTGATTCCCAGCTCCTTTTCCACACCCAGCTCGATAGGTAGGCCGTGGGTATCCCATCCGGCCTTGCGTTTGACCTGCTTGTTCTTCAGGGTATGGAAGCGGCAGAATATGTCCTTGATACTCCGGGCCATCACATGATGGATTCCCGGTTTCCCGTTGGCCGATGGAGGCCCCTCGTAGAAGACATAGGATGGCCTTCCCTCCCGGGTGGAGATACTCTTCTCAAAGGTGTTCTCCTTCTTCCAGGTGGCCAACATTTCCTGAGCGACCTGAGGGAGATCCAATCCTCGATATTCTGGATAGCGTTCTGCCATGAATTGGCTTTTCTAAAAAGGAGCCCGAAGGTACTAAAGATCGCTCGGTCATGCGAGTCGCGGATAGGCTTAGATTTGGGCTGCTCTATGAGACTCCTATCCATCATCTTCGCCTTTGGTCCCAGCTCGGGTAGGGGCATGGATCTGGAGCAGTATCGACAGGTCTTCGATGAGCATTTCGACAACCTCAGGAACTTCCTCTACTATAAGCTCGGGGACGCTCAACAAGCGGAGGATATCGCTCAAGATGCCTTCATCAAACTCTGGGAAAAACGGGATGAGATCCGAATGGGAACGGTCAAGACCTTTGTGTTCACCATTGGGAACAATCTGGCCATCAATCACCTGAAGCATTTACAAGTGCGCTTCAACTTTGCCAATCGTACGGTGAGGATGCATTCTCAAGAATCACCTGAATTCTTACTCGAAGAGAAGGAGTTCAAACAAAAGCTGGAAGATGTGTTGGCCTCTATCCCGGAAGGCGCCAGAGAGGTCTTCCTCATGAATCGACTTGAGGATAAGAAATACGCGGAGATTGCAGAGATGCTGGGAATCTCAGTCAAGGCAGTTGAGAAGCGCATGAGCAAGGCCTTGAGCATATTGAGGGAGGAGTTGGGGTACAAAGTGTAGGACAAAGCCTATAGCTGCCTGCCCACTCAAGGGCAAAAAGCAATCCAATGCAAGAGAATGACGGCTTGATCAATCCAGCTCCTTGAGCTTTTCTGAAAGACCCTTGAAGGTCTCGTAGGGTCCTTTCTCCACCATGATATTTGCCATCCAGGGAGGGATTCCACCTCCAGGATCCAACTTCAGAATATATTCTATGTGGATCTTATCCTCCTCGGGCATGGTCACCTTCCAAGTCGCCTGGTAATTGGAGACCCGGATCAGATCGGGTTTTTCAGGAATGGGCTCTTCAGCTTCGGTTCCGATGATCGTCATCGAATCGGGTAAGTTTTCGGTTTGGAATTGCAAGTGAATGACGGATTCACGATCGTCCATCGGCCATGGCATCTCGGTCACTACAGTGTAGAGGAAGTCGAGCGTAGCATAGGTCTCCACTATCTCACACGAACTTGATTTATACACCCAATCAGTCATCCCACTGACATCTGAAATGACCGAAATGAGCTTCTCATAGCTCCCGTCCAGTGTGCATTCCACCTTAGTGGCCCTGAATTCTGAATCGGGCACTTTAGAAGAATAGACTTGTATTCCGCTCTTGTCCTTTTCCAGTCGCCAATCATACTGACTGCTCATCAGCAGGGGTAAGACAATGTATGATAGGATGAAAGCTATTCTAAACATGCAAGAGTTAAACTCAAAGGAGGGGCCATAAATAGGCAAAATTCCAGAACGAATAATCCCGCCTGGCCATTGTTCGACATACCTAGAGAATTTTGATTGCTATTCAGATTGTCATTTTGATTCAATCAGGTAGGATTGTCAACCTATGGCGAAATGTATTTGCCCATCCCTCGCTAAATCCGACCTTTATGCAATGCGACATCTATTGACCACCACACTCTTACTTTTCGCGATCTCTTTATCGGCCTTCGAGGTCGTGGAGGTCAGCCCTGCGCGCAATATCATCGATGCGACACCTGATGCGGTCATTTCCATCACTTTCGATGAATCGGTCGATATCAATTCCGTGGTAGGGGTGGGTGATGTATCGGTATTCGGCCGTTGGTCAGGACCGGCAGACATCGATATCACAGTCGATGGATTCGGCAATACGCTGACCATAAATGCCTTCGAACCCTTCTTTGCCGGGGAGTATGTCATGGTCAATCTGGCATCTACCGTGTCCTCATTGGATGGGACAGAAATGGGACAAGGTTTTGCCTATGGATTCTGGATCCGCACCCTTCCCGGGCCAATTGACCTCGTGGACACCGGGCATCTAGAAGTGCGCTTGGAATCGGAGACATTCATCCAGAGTTATGGGGCCTATGCAGGCGATCTGGACCACGATGGATGGGGAGACTTGGTCGTGGTGAACGAGGTAAGCAATGACATCCGCATCTTCATGAGTGATCAAGGCACTTTTTCAGACTTCATCATCCAGTCCTTACCTGGAGCGAATAAGCCCTCATCCAATGAAGGCACCGACTTGAACATGGATGGAGAGATCGATCTGGTCATCGGCAATACCCAAGGGGATGTGATGAGCGTGGTCATGGGAGATGGCTCCGGGGGATTCGGGCCTGAGACCACCTATCAAGCGAGTCAAGGCGTGCGAGGTGTATGTGTATTGGATATCGATGGGGACGGGGATATGGACGCCGCCTCTGCCAGCAGAGTGGGTAACGAGATCCACCTCTACTTCAATGACGCGGATGGCAACCTGACCGAGGGGCAGGCCGTACAGACATCTGCCCAAGGAGAAACCGCCATCCTCGCAGCCGATATGAATGAGGATGGATTGACCGACCTGGTGATCGGGGGCTATGTGAGCGATGAACTCCTTGTACTGGAGAATTTGGGGGACGGCACCTTCGAAGAGATATTCCCGGTGGATTGCGGGGACGGTCCTTGGATGATCGGTATGGGGGATGTCAACGGGGATGGACACATAGATATCGGTTCTGCCAACTCAGGAGACAATACCATGAGTATCCATCTAGGGGATGGACTGGGAGGCCTGTCAGAAGGTGACTATATGAGTACGGGCAGCTTTCCTCTGGCCATCGACTTCGGTGACCTGGACGGAGATGGGGACCTGGATGTGATCTCCAGCAATTACAGCGGAGGCGATTATTCCTTCTACGAGAACCTAGGCACAGGAGAATTCGACAACCTGATCACCTATGATGCGGAGATTGCAGGCAGCTGTGCCCTCTTCCACGACCGGGACAATGACGGTATGATGGAGATCACCGGTATCGATGAGCTGGCCGATGTGCTGATATTCTTGGACCAAGCACCTAGCGGTCTGGACGACTACATTGATGAGGCATTGCTCCCTTCCCCTAATCCTTTTCAGAACAGCTTCACACTGAATCTTCCCGAAGGGCACGGACTGACAGAACTCATCTTGGTCGATGGTTCTGGAAAGACCTGCGACAAGGTAAGCGTGCAGATAGAGCATGGACTTTTTGAATGGTCGCCTGAGGTAAAGTCAGGCCTGTACTTCATCGTAGATCCACTGAACAATCGTAGATTGGCCTCGATCATCAAAGATTGAGATGCCTCGACTTATCAAGTTCATCCTTTTCATCTTCATCCTCCTAGGAGTCGGAATCCTGGGTCTCTATATCACCGATAATGAGCATGTGCTTACCGCTCTGCGCAGCACGTATCTGATCGGCCGGTCGGGACCGGATACGGATAATCATAAATTCTTCGAGAATCGGACCGTGCAGGCCACCGACCCACAGCCATGGGAGTATCATGAAGACTTTAATTCCCATCGACTCAGTCTGGAAGACTCGACCCTTCTGGCCGCCTATCGGACTACTTCCTTCTTGGTCATCCATAAGGGAAAGATCCTCTATGAGAATTACTGGGAAGATGGCTCGGATACCATGTGGTCCAATTCATTTTCCATGGCCAAGAGCATCACGAGCATGTTGATAGGGGAAGCCATTGAAGATGGGCTGATACGGAGTGTCGAGGATAAAGCCTCTGATTATCTCACCGATCTAAAAGGCACCGACAAGGAGGATGTGACCATCAAGCACCTACTTCAAATGACGGCCGGTATCGGATTCGATGAGCACTATGGAGACCCTTTCGGCTTCATGGCCAAGGCCAATTATGGAGATGAGATGTACCAGAAGACATTGTCCTACCCCCAGGTCTATGAGCCCGGTACGCGATGGGAGTATTTGGGTGGATGCACCTTGTTGCTCTCCTATATCGTACAGGAAGTGACTGGCAAGACCTGTACGGAACATGCCCAAGAAAGACTCTGGGGACCGCTCGGGGCCGAACAGGATGCCCTGTGGACCTATGACCCCAGCACGGGAAGAGAAAGGGCATTCTGCTGTTTCTATTCCAACGCTACCGACTTTGCTCGCTTCGGGCAACTCTTTCTATGCGATGGCAATTGGAAGGGAGAACAGCTTATCAGCCCACAGTGGGTCGAGGAGAGTCTGACTCCGTGTATGGTACCCGATGCTACAGGTGAGCCGGTCGATCATTATGGTTATCAATGGTGGCTCAACAGCCACAAGGGTATAGATGTGCAATGTATGCGGGGGCTCAAAGGGCAGTATGTCATCGTCATCCCGGAGCGGGAGGCCATACTTGTGCGACTGGGTCATGAACGTTCGGATGAGCGTATAGACCATGCCCCTAAGGATGTCTATGAGTTTCTGGATATCGCTTTGAAGATCCTTCCGCCTATCCCAGAAGAATACAAGAGGGAGCCCCTGCCCGCTGATTCCCTGGAACTTGAAGAAAGCCTGAGCCCATGAAAGCGGATATCGAGCGGCCAGAAGTGACGGAGGTGGGTGTGGCCATCATCAAGGAGGAGAATGAAGAGGGGGAGCTGGTCTGGAACAGCTATCTCATCAATATGAAAGACCATGAGATAGAAGGGGTATTGGTCTCTTCGAAAGGCTATGGAGAGATTAAAGGGGAGAAGCGAGAGACCTCTATGCTCAGGCATTTCTTGGATGAGGTCCCAGCTAAAAGCCACCAGAAGATCGAGCGGATCATAGAAGAAGTCTTCGGGCTATTCAATGAGTATTGGGTGAGTTTCTATGATGGAGGGAAGATGTACGACAAGAAATACATCTTCGTCCCAGAAGCCATCAGCGAGGAGAATTTCATCGAGATACCTTTCGTGAAGAAGAAAGGAGTCTTGATCGTCTGAATCAGTATACCCTCAGCAATTCTAAGGCCTTCTCTCGATTGAAATCGAAATCATCTTGCTCGGTATAATACTCCAAAAGTTGAATGGCCTCATCTTTCTTGTTCAGACCTACCATACAAAGTATCTTATACCATTCAGCGATCTGAGTGGCAGAGGCGTTGTGTTTCTTGAGTTCTTCTAGAAGAGTGGCCGCCTGCCAGAAACAGTCAGTTTGCATCTCCTTCATGGCCTGGTCCAATAGCGCGGCATCTGTTAGGTCTAGATGGATGGAGGTCATCTCCTCTTGATACAGTTCGAAATTCTCGGCATAGAAATCATGCATTTCGTAGTAGACCTTCTGATAGATCAGGAAAGCACCCAATAGAAATGCCAGAACACCTATGATCCTCCACCTCTTGGCACTGCGTGCGAGCTCTTGACTGCGACTCATGCGGTGAATCTAGTCAGGATAGCGCGCACCTGTCCCACATAACCTCCACCGAAAAGCAGCACATGGACCAAGAGCGGATAGAGATTGCAGAGGTCCACTCGGTCTTGCCATTCGGGTTCCAAAGGAAAGGCCTCATCGTAAGCGGCATAGAATCGCTGATCGAAACCTCCGAAAAGC
>JABDLZ010000180.1 GCA_013001705.1 Flavobacteriales bacterium | reverse complement strand
GTGGTATCATAGGCGAAATGTTCAGTCGTGAATCCGAATGGAGCAAGCCGATTATCCTTGAGCGCGAAATCAGCTTGGCTGAGCACGGTCGTCTCTGCTCCACTTTCATCGGCCATGACCAACTCATAGATCTGCACCTTCTCCTCTGAATCGATCAGATCATAGTGGGGTTCGTATTCGGCATCTCTATTGATCACCTCATAGTCCTCCCCCAGAATACCTGAAGAGAATAGGGTATCACCGGATTCTTCGAGAGCTACGAATTCGATGAAAGCGATCCGAGACGGATAAGCAGATGGAAACTTATGTCCGGCCTTATTGGTGAGTTCTACATCGATGAACAGACTATCGAGTGTCCTTCCTTCTTCTGTGATAAGGATATCGAGTGTATTCTCCTGCAACATGCGCATGGTGGCAGCTCTGACGGAGTCGAATTGCACAGCATAGGCACGTATGTCCAAGGTATCGCGGTGCTCCTTCATCATATCCAGCATGAAAGTGTTCCCTCCTACGATGTCGTGTCGGAAGAAGGGGGAGCGCGGTGGTAGGAAGAGTAGATTGGCCGATATCACGATATCATCATCCACACGGGTCATGTGACATCCTTGGCATTCTACAGCTGCTTCATCTTCCGTATTGTAAGCAGAATTGACCCATTCGTGGTAGGTGGCCTGCTCCACGAACTCACCTCCTGTCAGTTGACCATCCAGTCCGACTGTCTCGGTGATCAAGGTGTGACAGGTCGCACAAGTCTCACTCTTCGCCATATGCTCTGAGTACACTGGCATGAAGCCTACAAAGGACTGCATAGGTCCTGCAAAAGGGTCGTCATAGGGACCGTAGATGGTATCTTCTACATACTTCAGATCGATACCTGAGAAGGTCGACCCGACCGAATCCGGAGATATCTGGTGGCAAGCACCGCACGATACCCCATCCAAGGCGACCGAATCCATCTTCAGATCCTCCATGGTATAGTGTGGAAGCCCTAGATGCATGGCATTATAGAATCCCATAGGGGCATGGCAATCGGTACACGAAGATTCTATCTCGGCCTGAAGTGCCGGTGAGACGAGGGATTCATGACTGACCTTGGCCCTCCAGAACGGGTCCTTGGCACTCATAGCCATCATAGTCGCACGCCAATCATCCACCACATTGATATCATTACCCTCCGCATCCACACTCGCGACCTCTTGGGGGTCGTAGCCATGACATCCATTGCATTCTCCACTTGCTGCGAAAAGCGCATTCCATCCATCCACCAGAGTAGAATCATACATCATAGAGCGCTGGTAATACTCCAACTCCATGGGCGTATGGAATCCTCGATCATTCCGCTCCGAATGGGCGATCAGGACCACGGTGAAAATCAAGATGATAAGGGTGAGGATTGTCGTGCGCTTCATAAGTCTCACATCGCTGCACTACAAAAATACGTAAGCAGGGTCTAGCCATCATGTGTTAGAATCATTTCGGTATCCCATTTGGATTTCAACAATCGTACTACCCGCAAAAGCACCGTATTCGCATATATTTGGTCATTAATACCATTAGATGAGTATCGATCTGAATCAAGGTAGGCTATTCGATTTCATAGCGTACCAGAATGAGAACTTTCCGCTAGACATCTCCCTCTCGACCAAACGCAATGGAGAATGGCGCTCATATAGCACCCAAGAAGTGCTCGACCTATCCCATCGATTGGGCCATGGTCTGATAGAGAAAGGAATAGGCATTGGGGACCGGGTGGCCATCATATCGACCACCAATCGCTCAGAATGGAATATCATCGATCTTGCGGTATTGCAGATAGGTGCTGTGGACGTACCCATCTATCCGACCATCACCGAGAAGGACTACACCTATATTCTCAATGATTCCGGATGTCGGATCGCATTTGTTTCTGATCGGGAACTCTTCGACAAGCTCACATCTATAAAAGCAGACTGTCCGGCATTAGAGTCCATCTACATGATGGATGAGGCGGATGGAATCCCACATTGGACCGAAGTATTGCATGCGGATACGAAGGTATCATACGAGAAACTGGCTCCTCTGAAAGAAGCCGTGCGCCATGAGGATCTGGCTACACTCATCTACACCTCTGGAACCACAGGAGAGCCTAAAGGTGTTATGCTGAGCCACAGGAACATCGTGACCAATGTGATCGGGTCATCCTATCGCCTGCCTATCGAGCCCGGATGTAAGGCGCTGAGTTTCCTGCCTCTCTGCCACATCTTCGAGCGCATGCTCATCTACCTCTACGCCTACAAAGGGACGAGCATCTACTATGCAGAATCCTTGGATACCATCGGGGATAATCTGAAGGAGGTCGCCCCTGAGATCTTCACCGCAGTCCCACGGCTTTTGGAAAAGGTATATGGAAAGATCATGGCCAAAGGAGATGATCTGACCGGAGTAAAGCGGAAACTCTTCTTCTGGGCAGTGAAACTTGCCGAGAACTTCGAGTACTATGGAAAGAACGGGGCTTGGTATGAGTTTAAATTAAAGATCGCGCGCAAACTGATCTTCAGCAAATGGCAAGAGGCCCTAGGTGGAAATGTAAAATTGGCCGCCAGCGGAAGTGCCGCCCTCTGCCCTCGCGTGTGTAGGTTCTACAATGCGGCAGGTATTCCCATCATGGAAGGATATGGATTGACAGAGACCTCCCCGGTGGTGTCGGTCAATGAGATCGCTAATGATGGTTTCCGTTTCGGTGCTACGGGAAGACCGATAAAAGGTGTCTCTGTGCGCATAGCTGAAGACGGTGAGATCCTGGTCAAAGGCCCCAACGTCATGATGGGCTACTACAATAAGCCCGACAAAACGGCCGAGGTCATCGATCAAGATGGATGGTTCCATACGGGAGATATCGGAGAATTGGTCGAGGATCAGTACCTCAAGATCACCGACCGCAAAAAGGAGATCTTCAAGACAAGTGGCGGAAAGTATATCGCTCCTCAGCTCATGGAGAATGCCTTCAAACAGAATAAGTACATCGAACATATCATCATTGTCGGTGAGAACAAGAAACATCCATCGGCCTTGATCGTGCCAGCCTTTGAGAACCTTTTCGATACCTGCGCTGAATGGGGCTTGGATACTTCGGACAAAAAGACCCTGTTGACCGATCCAAAAGTGATCGAACTCTATGATGGAGTGATGGAGAAATGCAATGCGCCCTTTGCACGCTGGGAGAAGGTGAAGAAATACACTTTGCTCCAAGAAGAATTCACTATCGAAGGTGGAGAATTGACACCCACCCTCAAATTAAAGCGAAAGGCCATCTACAGCAAATACGGAGACTTGATGAAGGACCTCTATGGGGA
>JABDLZ010000179.1 GCA_013001705.1 Flavobacteriales bacterium | reverse complement strand
ACTGGTGCAGTGATTCCTTACTTGCATCGTTGGTATTCCCGAATTATCATCCACCAGCTGTGGACGTGGATACGGTACAGGCCTTGAACTGTATCTACCCCAATGTGGTGTCTCCCAATGGAGATGGCCAGAACGATGCATTCGTGATCAATGAGCTCATCAATCGCCAGGGAAAGATGTACATCTACAATAGATGGGGAAATCTACTGGCCGAGACCAATCGTCACACATGGAATATCGACAGTGAACCTGCAGGCACCTACTACTATGTTGTGCAGTTCGAAGATGGTGAAGAGAAAAAAGGATACTTCACCATTGTGAGGTGATCCGAAGAAGAGATTTCAAGACATCAAGTTTCGCCCGGTCATTGCAGATGGCTGGGCGATTTCCATTATAGCCAAAAGACTAGGTGCGATATCCGCTAGAATACCATTGTCCAATGTGGTATAGCTCTCCCCGATATAGAATATTGGGACTGGATTGAGGGTATGTGCGGTATGGGCACTGCCATCGGGTAAGCGGTTCAATTCTGCATTGCCATGATCGGCAATGATGATGAACTCGTAGCCCAATTCCTTGCCGGTCTCCACTACACGCTTAACACAAGAATCCGTGGTCTCCACGGCCTTGATCACTGCCTCTTGTACTCCGGTATGTCCCACCATGTCGGGATTGGCGAAATTGAGCACGACAAGGTCAGGCCCTTTCTCTTTCAGATAAGTGCATATCCTATCTGTCACTTCCAATGCACTCATTTCCGGTTGCATATCATAGGTGGCCACTTTCGGACTATTGACCATGATGCGCTCCTCTCCATCATAGGGTTCTTCCCTCCCTCCTGAAAAGAAGAAGGTGACATGCGGATACTTCTCCGTCTCGGCAATCCGTACTTGGCTACTTCCTGCACGACTGACTACTTCGCCCAGCGTATCCTTCAGATTATCCTTAGTGAAGAACACCTCGATACCCTTGAAGGTCTCATCGTATCTAGTCATAGTGAAATACTCGAGGGGGACAGTCTGCATACCGTGATCGGGCATATCCTGTTGCGTCAATACTTGGGTGATCTCCCGACATCTATCTGTTCTGAAATTGAAACAGATCACCACATCCCCTTCAGCAATGATCCTTTCTGGATCCAAGATGACCGGTTCGAGGAATTCATCGGTAACTCCCCGGGAATAGGATTCCTGCAGGGCATCGATGGCATCATCAGATGATTTGCCTCTTCCATGGACCAATAGGTCATAGGCTTTCTTGATGCGTTCCCATCGTTTATCCCGATCCATGGCATAATAGCGCCCGACCATGCTTACCAGATGGGCTCCTTTGCCTTGTAGGTGGTTTTGCAGTTCTCTGACATAGGATACTCCATGCTCAGGATCGGTATCCCTTCCATCCATGAAAGCGTGGATGCAGATATCCTTGACACCCTGCGCATGACAGATATCAACCAAGGCGTGAAGATGCGTCTGACTGGAATGCACACCTCCATCGCTCAAGAGGCCCATCAGGTGTAATCGCTTCCCTCCATTGGCCAACTCGATCGCTTTGAGGAGGTTCTCATTCTTGGCCAGAGAACCATCCTCGATGGCCAGATTGATCTTCTGCAGATCCTGATAGACGATACGTCCAGCGCCTATGTTCAGGTGGCCTACTTCGCTATTACCCATCTGCCCCTCTGGTAGACCTACGTTCTTTCCATCGGTACGCAATTCTGCATTGGGTCCAGTATAGAGGCTATCGATAAAGGGTGTATCAGCCAGATAGATGGCGTTGCTATCATCCTGCTTTCCATGACCCCAACCATCCATGACGATCAATGCTGCCTTTTTTCCCATGGCGACAAAGCTAGCTGCATTCTGAAAATCACTGGGTGATCTGAATTGCAATGAACCTATCAAATCCGTTCAAGTCATACTTGGAGCTACGGTTGAAGAATCCTGATTTTCGAATCAAACCGAACGACCATGCTAAGATTCCTACTAGCTATACCCTTTCTCAGTTATCTCTCAATGGCCGGACAGCTCAGCGATTGTGAACCCATATTCTCCAGCACGATATTGCACATCAACGAGATCCGCGCCCGCATTGGTCTACCGAATAACTTCTTCACAGATAGTGGAGACGCAGGTTTCGAGGTACCTGCAGGGGATAGCATTCATAGCATCTATGCCCACAGCGATTGGATGGGAGGTATGACCGCAGATGGACAAGTACATCTAGCAGCCAACAGCTATTTCTCAGGTGGGGGCTCGGATTTCTTTTCAGGGCCACTGACCAACGATGGGTCAGCGATCACCTCTGAAGAGATGTGTGAATCCTATGCTGAGCTATACACGGCCAAACGGTTGGATGCCATCATTCATCAGGAGTACTTCGATCGCATGGACCTGGTCGATCAGGGTGCCGATCCGGACATTCTGAACCAAGCACCATTTGAGAACGGCTATAGCCCTCCGGCCTATTTCTACACGTGGCCGGCAAATAATCCACATCCGGATTATGATTTCTATCTAGCACCCTTCTTCGATCGCGATCAAGATGGGATCTATGACCCGGATGCGGGAGATTATCCGGGTTTCGACCTAGAAGGTGACTGCTCCTGCCACCATCCCGATCTGTCCGTTCCTGAATATCTACAGGGACACGAGGCGGTCTGGCAGGTCTATCACGATAGTGGCTTACATACAGAGTCTGGAGGAGTGCCTTTAGGAGTAGAGGTCCACTGCACGACCTTCGGCTTCAATACCTGCTCTACATTGGATCAAACGCTTTTCCAGCGCAAGCGATTCATCAATAGAAGCAGCAATACCTATCTGGATACCTATATCGGTCAGTGGATGGACACCGATCTGGGCTGCCCTACAGATGACTATGTGGGTTGTGATGTGCAACGCGGCCTGGCCTATACCTACAATGGAGATGGAAATGATGCCGATTGTGATGGAGTACAGGGATATGGACAAGATCCTCCCATTTTCTCCTTTCAATTCCTGGCCGGCCCCTATGCCGATGCCGATGGGCTGGACAATCCATTCAGTAGTGATCTTGGAGAAATACTCGCTCTGGATGGAATCCCTTATACCGGTCTTGGAATCGGCTATGGAGATGGAATCGTGGACAATGAGCGATTGAAGATGAGCCGATTCACCTATTACAATCGAGGAGGAGGTATAGGTTTCCCGATAAATGTCGCACCTGATATAGCCATCGAATTCTACTATTTCCTCAGTGGACGGTGGCTGAATGGACAACCTGTGACCTTCGGAGGAGACGGCACCGAAGGAGATATTCTCACGTCATTCATGTATCCAGGAGCGAGTGACCCTCTAGGTTATGCCACCCAGGGGGCCAGTGCCGGGATTCCGTGGTTCGAGGACGGAGAACCTGGGGACAGGCGTTTGCTTCCCATCACGGGTCCCTTCACTTTCGAGCCTGGTGAAGTCCAAGAGATCGTCACTGCCTTTAATCACACAGGTGCCTACGCAGATGCCTTCGTAACCTTCAATAACATGCGCATCGAGGCGGATCACATCCAAACGCAATTCGAATATTGTTTCCAATTGGCACCTCCTTTCGAAGCTGTCGAGTCCTTTTCCTATGCTCAGGATGAGAATACATTCGAATTCTCCCTCCCATACTACTATCCCTATGAGGCCACTTGGAATATAGATGGCTACCTCCTCTATGGCAACAGCATCGAATTCACGTTCACCGAGGAGGGAGAGTATGAGGTATGCGTTGAAGTCATCAGCTGCAATAGTCCCGAGCAGGTATGTGAGACCATCCATATCACAACTATGGATATTCCGGACCTTGATCGGGATGAACTGATAGTGGTCTATCCCAATCCCACTGATGTCGCATTGTACATTCAATCCAATCGCATAGGCAAAGAGATCCGGAAAGTCGAGATCTTCGATGTGGGTGGTAGACTGCACCAAGACAGCCCATGGGGATCGGATACGGAATATTTGGAGCTCTCACCGCGTATCCGCAGAGGATTCTACTCCGTGCTCATTACCTATGAAGATGGCATGCAGCGGAGCGCCAGCTTCTTGAAGAAATGAAAAAGACCTGCTCTCATCGAAAGCAGGTCTCTTATCTGTCTGTGGTCCTACCCTTCCTTCACTATGTTTCGGAAGGCAGGCAGGATTTACTTCGACTACGCTCAGCACAGGCTTCTCATCCTGGCTCACAGGATGCTGTTCCAATAAAAAAAACCCACTCTCATCGAGAATGGGTTTCTTGTCTTTTGTGGTGCTACCAGGATTCGAACCGGGGACACATGGATTTTCAGTCCATTGCTCTACCAACTGAGCTATAGCACCGTTGAAATGGGCTACAAAAGTAAACTTTTTTCAAACCGCGTCATCCTTGCTTTACTTTTGACCTGCATGTCAGAAATCGTTCTGGATATCGGGAATTCACGGGCCAAAGGAGCTTTTTTCAGTCAAGGTGACTTGATCGAGAATATCGTATTGCCCCAGGATTTAATGGCAGCAATAGGTCCATGGATCGATCGTCATCATCCGGAGCGCATGCTCGTTTCCTCTACCGCAGATGAGCATCTGGACCTGCAACAGTGGTTACCTGAATATGCCGAAGTCCAATATCTGACCATTGATACTCCCCTTCCCATTCAGAACAGCTATGAGAGCGATACGTTGGGACAGGACCGTATCGCTAATGCGGTAGCTGGACATCTCAAAAATTCCGCGGCCAGTCTGGTGATCGATGCAGGCAGCTGTGTGACCTATGATTGGACGGTGGACGGTACCTATCTGGGGGGAAGTATATCCCCAGGCTTGCGCATGCGTACCCAGGCCATGCACCATTTCACCGGTCGCCTTCCTCAAGTGGAAGGACCTTTTCCCGATGAAGTGCTCGCCTCGACTACAACGGATGCATTGCGTTCAGGAGCATTTCATGGGCTGAGATTGGAGATCGATGGAATAATAAGGCTATTCCGATCACGTTTCCCTGAGGGTACAGTCCTTATCACAGGTGGAGATGCGCTTTTATTGGCTGACAGGCTTGAAAATGACATCTTTGCAGACCCATTACTGACCCTACGTGGTCTACACGCAATCCTCACATATCATAGTACGTAGTATCTCCCTCTTCGGAATGCTGATCATGGCCCTTGTGGCCACGGCCCAGATCACCAATATCTCACCTTACTCGAGGTTCGGGATCGGTGACCCTTTGAATGGTGACCTGATCTCTCAATTCGGTATGGGAAGTACCGGTGTTGCCGCAGTCGATGGCCATCATGTGAATGCCTATAACCCGGCAGGACAGTCGTTCCTATTCACACCGGTATTCGAGGTGGGAGTCATGAGTCAGCGTCTGCAGGTCGAGTCGGCAGAAGAAGAATCCACCAACTCGATGACCCGCTTGGATCACTTCAATATCGGATTTCCGATGTGGAAGGGGAAATGGGGAGCCGCATTCGGACTGAGACCCTACTCGACCATCGGCTATAACAATACGGTATCCCAATACAGCGAAAGTCTGGACACTACCTACACGGCCGAATATATCGGGAGTGGCGGTGTGAACCGCATCTATCTGGATATCGCTAGAAAATTGACTCTCAAAGACGACACCTCCAAGTACAATCAGGATGACCTGATAAGTCTGGGAATCGGAGGTAGCTATCTATTTGGGTCGGCAAGCACTGAGCGCAATACCGTCTTCCCGATCAATTCCGGATTCATGAGTATACGCATAGAAGATGCCACCACTTTGACCGACCTCACATGGAATACAGGATTCATACTGCGTAGCTTTCTGGATCGCAAGGAAGACGAAGACGACCGCAAGAGCAGTGCCTTCACTTTAGGTGCAAGTTATTCTATGGATGCTGAGATGAACAGCAAGAAATCACGCAATGCCTATACCTATGCAGTGAATGTCAGTGGTGTGGAGTTTCCAAGGGACAGCATCACCAGTTTCAGCGACCGTAGAGGGACCATCACATTACCCGGTCATCTGCGATTCGGGGCCTCTTTCGAGCACTATGTGCTCAACAAGGACCGGAATCGACAGCGTAAGCTGATCCTCGCCATCGATTACCGCATGAGTGACTGGACCGTATTGCAAGAGGATTTCGGTACTACCGTAGATTACTCGGAAATGGGTGAATCGACCCATCTAGGCATCGGCTTTGCCTATTCTCCGCAGGTGGGAATCCAGAAAGGCACACGAGGCAATCTATTACGACTATCCACGTATAGACTCGGATATCGACAAGGAGATAGCCATTTGACCCTTGATAATGAGGTGATTAGCGAATCTGGCATATCTTTTGGGATGAGTGTACCACTCTTGGTCAAAGGCCGCAAAGAGACCGATACACAGTTCGATTTCGGCATTGCCTATGAGGAAAGAGGAACCACAGAAAGTGGATTATTGAAAGAACAAGGTGTAAGAATCATGTTCGGATTCAGTTTCCACCCGGATTATAGATTCGACCGCTGGTTCAGTAAAAGAAGATATGATTGAACGATACAAACAACAGAAAATGAAGCTCATCAGACCAATACTCATCGCCTTAGTGGCTCTGGTAACCGTCAACCTCCAAGCCCAAAAGAAGTATGACTACGGCACCGACAGTGTCAAGTGTGTAGAGAATCTATCTCTCTTCAATGAATTTGTGAAGCAAGAGGCATATACCGATGCCTACAAAGCTTGGATAAAGTGTGTGACCATTTGTCCAGCCAGTCGGAAAGGACTTTACACTTCGGGAGAGAAGATGTTCAAGAAACTCATGACAGACCCGGCATTCAAGGATCGCAAGTCCGATCTAAAGGATAGCCTCCTGCTGCTCTATGATATGCGTGTCGAGAATTTCGGACAGAAAGGATTTGTTCTCGGTAAGAAAGGTAGTGATATGCTACGTCTCTTCCCGGATCGCATCTGCGAGGCGAAGGATGTTCTCAAAGAGTCCATCGACCTGAAAAAGGACAAGTCCAAATCCTCTGTGATCTCCAACTATTATAATGCGTTGTACGAGTGCCACAAGGCAGGAAATGTAGAGCTGGAGACCTTGTTCAACGAATACCTTGTACTATCCGATTATATCAATACCAATATCGAGAAGTACAGCGCAACGGCCGAGACCGATGAGAAAGCCGCTAAAGAACTGGACAGGTATGTGACCGCCAAGAATAACCTGGATGAATTCTTCGTGCAGTTTGCGGAGTGTGATGACATCACCTCCATCTTCCAAACACGTCTCGATGAGAATCCGGATGACATGGACCTGAAGGCCAAAGCCCTTCGTATCATGAACAGGAAGGAGTGTACTGAAAGCGACCTCTTCTTGACCGTAGCCAAAGCAGTACACGATGTACAGCCTACTGCTGAATCTGCTTTTGCCATCGCACGTAAAGAGGCTTCAAATAAGAACTACAGCACCTCGCTCAAGTACATCAAAGAGTGTCTGGAACTATGTGGAGATTGTGCAGAGCGCACCAACTATCTCAAATACGGTGGATATGTGTCCATCGCAGCTGGAGATGTCTCTTTTGCACGCAAGTGTGCGACCGAGATGCAACGCAGAGAACCACGCTCAGGCCATGCATATATCCTCAAGGGAGATGCGGCCAAAGCCATGTCCAAATCCTGTGATGATGGCAAGTACGGTCGCTACTGCGCTTACTGGGTCGCGTATGACTACTATGCCCGCGCAAAGAGTGTGGATGATTCCAAGAGCGTTCAGGAGATCGCATCACGTAAGATGTCATCTGTCCGGGGGCAATTCCCTTCTACAGAGGATATGTTCTTCCATGGAAAGTCCAACGGAGACACAGTAGATTGCGGATGCCTGGGTGAGAGCACCACGGTACGGGTACGTTGATGCCGACCGTCTATCTGAAGAATTCCAAAGTCCTTATGGCCATACTCATGGTCATAGGGACTTTTTTCATGACCTGTAAGAACGATATGGAGGTCGTACAGGAGCTGGGGGAAGAGGATACGGCCCCATTCCAGACCGTGTATGATGGTCATTACACCTTCACAGATTCAGGTCGGATACGGAATGTGCTCTTGGCCGGTAAATTGGAGCAATTCATCCAAGACTCGGACTATACCCGCGTATCGTCAGGTCTCACCTTAGATATATATGATCGGGCTGAGAG
>JABDLZ010000178.1 GCA_013001705.1 Flavobacteriales bacterium | reverse complement strand
ATCACAAGGAGTATATCCAGAAGGTGCTGGATGGAGAGTCGATTCCAGAAGTCCTTCATCGTCATGAGTTGAATATCCCCAATGGCAGCTATACACGGGAAGATATCATGGAAGCCTGTGGGTACGATCTGATTCAGAATTGAGAATTCTACATTCTGCATTCTGAATTTATCTTAGGAGGGGAAGGAAGAACACCACATACCCGTAACTTGCTAGGGTAATAACCTATTGATTAGCATATAGTTGGGTCTCAATAGGGTCAATGGTCGAGCTAGCAGTCTTCGACTAGGAGGGGAAGTTTCCAAGAATTGAGGTTTTGACCTGATGTAGTCCGCTCTATCTTTGGGCTCAATCAGAATCGTTGACAATGGAAACTGTAGCAAAAGGTCTTTCATCTCAAGAGGCCATGGACCTCGAAGACAAGTACGGAGCACATAACTATCACCCACTGCCCGTGGTACTGGCCAAAGGGGATGGAGTATTCGTCTGGGATGCCGAAGGGAAGAAGTATTATGACTTCCTGAGTGCTTACTCTGCAGTCAATCAAGGCCATTGTCATCCGCGAATAGTGGGAGCGCTGAAGGATCAAGCGGATACGCTCACCTTGACCTCGCGGGCATTCTACAACAACATTCTCGGGAAGTATGAGAAATACATGACCGAGTACTTCGGGTTCGATAAGATCCTTCCGATGAACACCGGGGCGGAGGCCGTGGAGACCGCCATCAAGATCTGCCGCAAGTGGGGGCATGAGATCAAAGGCATCCACAATGCCAAGGCCAAGATCATCGTCTGCGAGAACAA
Organism: Flavobacteriales bacterium; assembly: GCA_013001705.1. Taxonomy (NCBI): domain Bacteria; kingdom Pseudomonadati; phylum Bacteroidota; class Flavobacteriia; order Flavobacteriales; species Flavobacteriales bacterium. The sequence continues at coordinate 4,466 of JABDLZ010000178.1, read as the reverse complement.
CTTCCACGGACGTACGACCACCATCATCTCTTTCAGCAACGATCCAGTGGCCCGTGATCATTTCGGACCCTACACTCCGGGGTTCATCCGTATCCCGCATAATGATATCCAAGCATTGGAAGAAGCTCTCAAAGACCCGGATGTGGCCGGATTCCTCGTAGAGCCTATCCAAGGTGAAGCGGGTGTATTCGTACCGGATGAGGACTATCTGGAGGAAGCGCATGCACTCTGCAAGGCCAACAATGTGCTCTTCATCGCAGATGAGGTACAGACCGGCATCGCCCGTACGGGAAGCCTCTTGGCCATGTGCGGGGATTGCACCTGTCAAGGCCACTGCGAGAGACAAAGCACCTATCTCAAGCCCGATGTTCTCATTCTCGGAAAAGCGGTCTCAGGAGGTGTGTATCCAGTATCTGCTGTACTGGCCGATGACGATATCATGAAGGTCATCACGCCTGGTAGTCATGGCTCCACCTTTGGAGGAAATCCGTTGGCCGCCCGAGTGGCCATGGAAGCACTCGAAGTAGTGCGCGATGAGCAACTCGCATTGAATGCCCGCAAGCTTGGAGAATTATTCCGTAAGGAAATGGAGCGTATCATAGAGCAGACGGACCTGGTCAATGGAGTCCGCGGCAAGGGACTGCTCAATGCCATCCTGATAAACGATACACCCAATAGCAAGACCGCTTGGGATATCTGTGTGAAGCTGAAGGACAATGGCCTATTGGCCAAACCGACCCACGGAAATATCATCCGATTCGCTCCTCCACTTGTGATGACTGAAGAACAACTCCTCGACTGCGTGAGCATCATCGAGAAGACCTTGATGGAATTCGGGAAATAGACCGACTTACAAATTCAAGCGTACCCCACCGTAAATCGCTCGTGGCGTGCCGGGGGTGAAATGAATCTCTTCTATTCCCTCTGCAGCTTCTCCCGGTAGTCGGGATCGGGTCAGGAATTGAGCTTCCTTCCATTCTGTATCAAATAGATTATCGAGATTAACAAAAACGCGTACCCGCTTCCAGCTGTAGCCGATGTCTGCATCCAGGATGAGGTATCCATCTGCCACCTGAGAATAATCCTCGTTGGCCGGACGGTCGCCTAGATAACGCGAAGTCAGCGAGGCACTGAGGCCCAGATCTGAAGAATAGGTGATGCCTCCAGAAGCGGTCCATTCTGGTGCCAGAGGGATGTAGTCCTCGCCATTCTCCTCATCAATAGACCGTGCAAAGGAGTAAGTGGCATCAGCGTGTATCACTACGTTCTGAGAGAGTAGGATTCGAGCACTGAGATCGGCACCGCTCCGCTGAGTCGCTCCACTAGGTTCTATGATCGCCTCGTCTCCCACATAGACGAATTCCTGCTCCAATTCCAAGTACCATGCTGCCGCTTGTACAAAGACCTGAGGACTTGGTTTCCATATAAGTCCGATATCAGCACCGAGGGATGCCGGCAGGGCGCTAGAGGTCGGGTTTTCTCCCAATGTCATGCGCATATCGTTGGAGTGGAAGCTCTGCCCTAGATAGAGATAGGATTTCAGATGATCCGAGTGGATGTAGTCCAACTTGAGTTTGGGGCTGAGTGCATAGGCGGAATTCACCTGCTTCACTTCACGATTATCCAGTCGGTCGCGATGTACGAACTCGAAACGGTCGATGCGCAATCCGGGAGTAATGCTCAGTCGTCCATGGATCCATCTCCAGCTGGCATATGCAGCCAGATTGGATTCCTGCATATCGGCATAGCTCAATCTGCGTAAAAGGCTGTCGCGTCCGACCGTACGTGCGAGATAACTATCCGAGATATCATCATACCTCCACGAAACACCCCCTTGAATCTCGGTCTCCCAATCTCCTATGCTGAGCGGGTGACTGAGCTCGCTCCTCCACGAATAGAGATAACGGGACTCATTCTGTCTGATCTGGTCCCCGTATTCCGGTTCTTCCAAATTGAAAGTGAAGTTGCTGAAGAGGTCGAAGCTGTAATGGCTTAAACTGAAGGTATTGACCAAGGTCCATGTTGGGTCGAAACGATTCTCCCAAGCAAGGATAAGATCCGATCGGTTGGTCTCACCCCCTTCCGTATCATCGATAGCGCCCCATCTGTCGATCAATCCTTGATCGATCGCTCGTTGAGGTATCTGACCGCTGGCATCCCATCGGCTGGTGAAGTGACTCAAATGGAGGTCGAAGCGATTCCGATCATCCAACTGCATATCGTAGTGCAACTGGAGGTTGGTGCGCTGTAGGTCCTGCGGGGAGGTGAACGGGCCATCTGTAGAAAGACGCTCCAGAGCTATATATCCACCATGATTCTTTTTGTCAGCGATCTGGAAGAGACCGGTCAGACGTGCAGTGGAGAATTGTCCTCCTTCTATCTGCAGGCTGGAGCCTTCCAATCGATCCTTGGTACGAAGTGAGATATGGCCGGCCGTGCTGAAATTTCCGACCGAAGCATCATAGCCCCCCTTATCGAACTCGATACGGTCGATGGTCTCCGGTATGAGGAAATGCAGATCGGCATAGCCTTGCCCGTGGGCATGAGAGACCATATTTACGGGCATACCGTCCACATCGATGGCTACATCGGTCCCGTGGTCGATATCAAAACCTCGTAGGAAGATCTGCTCCGCCTTACCTCCACCGGCATGCTGAGCAATAAAAAGTCCAGGGACCTTGCGTAGCACGGTCTGTGAGTTGGTGACCGGTCGGGTGATCAGATCGAGTTCATTGATCATGTCACTGAGTTCACTGCGCGGCCTGATCCTGACCTCGCTGAGTAGATTGACTTGAATGGCGAGGATCACTTTCAATTCTCTATCTACAGACTGGATAGTAAGTTTTTCGGTCTTGAAACCAATGAAACTGACATGAATGCTGTCTCCAGCTTGTACGCCATCCATCTCGAATCGGCCTTGGATGTCGGTATGGACGTGATGACCGCTCGTAGGGTGGTAGATATATGCTCCTGTGAGTTCGGTGCCTTGTTCATCAGTAACAATTCCGCGAAGAGTCTGAGAATGAGAGGCTAAGCCAAGGAGAAGGGTAAAGAGCGTGAGGTAGGTCTTGACCATGATGCAAAGGTAGTTTGTTGTTGTTCATTGGCAGATACGGGAAAAGATCAAGATCGGATTGCAGGCAGCGGAATGAAACCCTGCAAGTCTTATGATAGTAATACAATTATAATTGCGAGTGAAATAGTGATTATCGATGGAAAAACTACTAAGCAACCTAGGCCTGAAAGTGAGTGAGTATGCGTATTTGAAAGATCCTGAGAGCAGCGATCTGGGAAAACGCATCACACAAGGTGCTATCGATCTGATCGATGCGATCGGTTTCGAAGAGTTCACCTTCCGCAAGCTCGCCCAGCAGATTTCCTCTACCGAAGCGTCCATCTATCGATATTTCGAGAATAAACACAAGCTACTTCTCTATCTCACATCATGGTATTGGTCATGGATGAACTATCGGCTTGCTTTTGCCATGGCCAATGTCCCCGATCCCAAAGAGCGATTGGTCCGGGCCATCGAACTTCTCACAAGACAGGTAGAAGAGGATGGAGGCTTCACCCACATCAATGAGGTCAAACTGCATCGTATCATCATCGAGGACTCCTCCAAGGTGTACCTCACACGAGAAGTGGATGAGGAGAATAAGGAAGGAGCATATCTCATCTATAAGGAATTGGTAGGTCGCGTGAGTGAGGTGATCAAGGAGATAGCTCCGGATTTCAAGTATCCCAATATGCTGGTCTCTACAGTCATCGAAGGAGCCCGCCATCAACATTATTTCGCAGAACACCTTCCCCGATTGACCAATGTCATCGAAGGAGAAGATGCTGTCACAGATTTCTACAGAGAGATGGTCCTACATACTATTCGCGAAGAATCAATCCAACAAGCATGACACTTACCCCATTTCAACGCTTTTGGCGCCTGTTCAAACCGGACGCCAAAGAGATCAAGAACGTCTATGTCTATGCCATATTCAGCGGACTGATAGGGCTCTCCTTGCCATTGGGGATACAAGCGATCGTCAACTTTATACAAGGCGGACAGATCAGTACTTCGTGGATCGTACTGGTAATCATCGTGGTGCTGGGAGTGGCGGCTACCGGGATTTTGCAGATCTACCAGCTCAGGATCACCGAGAACCTCCAGCAACGCATTTTCGCTCGGGCCGCCTTCGAGTTCGCCCACCGAATTCCTAATGTGAGGTTGGAAGCATTGTACAACCACTATGCTCCAGAACTCATGAACCGCTTCTTCGACATCATGTCCATCCAGAAAGGATTGAGCAAGATCCTCATCGACTTCAGTGCAGCAGTTCTCCAGGTGTTGTTCGGGCTCATTCTGCTCTCGTTCTACCATCCCTTTTTCATCCTTTTCAGCTTTTTCATGGTGGTTCTGGTCTTGGCTATCTTCTACTTCACTGCTCGCAAAGGATTGGACACGAGTCTGGAAG
>JABDLZ010000177.1 GCA_013001705.1 Flavobacteriales bacterium | reverse complement strand
CTTGTATCCCACTCCATGAGGTGATATCTTGATAGGCTTTGACCTTACGATACAGCGCCATATCCGAACCGCTGAGTTCTTTCAGCACATCGATGCGGGTCTGTCCGGTCATGTCACTGATGAGTTGCTCCAGAGGATCTTTCTTCTCCGGGTAGTTGATGATCCGGTAGTCCTCGAGTTCTGCGGATTCAACGGCATATGCAATGGCCTCCTCAAGTCCTCCATGTGCATCCACCAATTGATTGTCCTTGGCATCCAGTCCGCTCCATACGCGCCCTTGACCTATGCTATTGACATACTCTTGTTCCACATTCCTACCACTGGCCACTTTGCCTGTGAAATCATCATAGATATTGTCTACGGCCTCCTGCCAGAAGGCCTGCTCATTGGAGCGCAGCGGACGATTGATGTCCATGATGTCTGAGAAAGCGTGTGTCTTGACGCCATCATGGTTCAGACCAAGAATCTCTTCATTGAGTTCTTCGGTGTTGGGAATCATTCCGAATACACCAATAGATCCGGTGATAGTGGTCTCCGAGGCGAAGATGCGATCTGCGTTACAGCTGATATAATATCCACCCGAAGCTGCTACATCTCCCATACTCACAACCACAGGTTTGACCTCTTTGGTCAAGGTCATCTCCCTCCATATCACATCACTGGCCAAAGCACTTCCACCCGGGGAATTGACTCTTAGAACCACCGCTTTGATGCTACTGTCCTTCCTTGCGTCAGCAATCAGTGCTGAAAGGTCATCACTTCCGATAAACTCTTCATCGCTACTCCCGGAATTGATTCCACCAGCTGCATAGATCACTGCCACTGTCTCATCAGCACGCTTCTTCTCGAGATCGGTGTAGTCGGAGACCTTCGCTCGGCTATATTGACTCAAGCTGACCATTTCCAGATCCTCTTCATCCTCGACTTCGGTGAGTTCTTCAAGTGAATCCATCATTTCATCCCTATAGCGTTCTCCTGTGATGAGTTGCGTTGCGATCGCCCGCTCTGCATTCCTTGAGTCCAAATTGTTCACCGCATCATTCAGTTGCTCCAGACTGATACCGCGGGAAGTGCTGATATCTACTGCTATATGAGACCAGATACTCTCGAGTATGCGTGATAATTGTTCTTCATTGGCCTCGCTCATCGAGTCCAGAATGAAGGGTTCAACGGCACTCTTGAATCGATTGTTGGTAGGTCGGATCACCTGTACCTCGACACCCACCTTGTCCAATAGACCCTTCATGAACATGATGTCTGCACTGAGTCCTCTCAGGTCTATCATGCCCTCGGGTTGGAGATATATCTCATCTGCAGTCGAAGCCAGATAGTAGGCCCCTTGAGAATACATCTCACTATAGGCATGTATCCACTTTCCACTTTCCTTGAAGTCGACCAAGGCATCCCGTACCTCTTGAAGTGTGGCCATACCTGCCGATACAGAACCCAGATCCAGGAATATCCCCTCTATACGCTCATCCACTTTGGCCTTGTCCAGTTGTTTGAGGATGTTGTTCAATCCATCTTGGTGAATAGGCTGTAAGGTATTGAAGTCAAAATTCAGGGGGCTTTCATTGGCCCTATCCACTATAGGTCGATCGAATGTCAGGTGTAGTACACTGCTATCCTCGACTGCGAACTCATCATCTGATGACATGGACGATATCCCCACCAATACAATGACTATGAGAAAGAAGAACGCGAACAGGGCAAGCAGGGCACCGAAGAAGACCTTGAAGAATGATTTCATCTAGAATGAGGATTTTGATTTCAGCTCGAAAATAGTCCCTTATCGATGATTCTGATCTAGGGATCACATAAAAGGAGGCTCATGAGGCCAAAAGGCTAATTTTAGCGACTTTGAGATCGATCTATCTAGGCATAGGGACCAACATGGGAGACAGAGCTCGGAATCTTAGCGAATGCAAGGATTCCGTAGAAAAGACTATAGGTTCCGTGGTCTCGAGGAGTCATACCTACGAGTCATCTTCTTGGGGTTTTATCTCAGCTCCTTTCTACAATGAGGTATGGGAGGTCGAGACTGAAGTTTCTCCCCGGGAGCTATTGGACAAATGCCATGACATCGAAAATAGATCCGGCAGGGTACGTGACCCTCAAGGTGAAGGATACGATTCCCGAGTGATCGATATCGATATCTTGGCCTATGGCGACCAGGTGGTCCGAGAGCGGGGTCTGACCATTCCACACAAATTCCTGCACATGAGGAATTTCGTTCTCGTGCCATGGTCTGACATAGCCCCTGACTTCGTGGTTCCGGTGCATGAACGGACGGTGATCGATCTGCTCAAACTATCTGAAGATCAAGGATACTGTCAACGCGTGTGATGCATGTATGATTTCATTGCCATAGAAGGGAATATCGGAGCAGGGAAGACCACCTTGGCCAATATGCTCAGTCAGGATCGGGGAAGCAAACTCGTTCTCGAGGAGTTTGCAGATAATCCCTTCCTGCCTAAATTCTATTCCGATCCCGATAAGCATGCTTTTCCATTGGAACTCTTCTTTCTAGCAGAGCGCTATCATCAGTTGACTTCACATTTCTCCAATCCCGACCTCTTCAAACATCAGACTGTTTCAGATTACTTCATTGGAAAATCGCTTGTATTCGCCAAGACCAATCTCGATAGTGATGAGCTGAAGCTCTTCCGGAATCTCTATGATATCATGTTCTCCAATCTGCCAAGACCGGACCTACTGATATACCTCCACCTGGATACGGATGATCTTCTGCGGAACATCAAGAAACGTGGCAGAAGCTATGAGCAATCGATAGCGGATGAATACCTACTCCGGGTCCAGAAAGGTTATCTGGACTTCCTCAAACAACAAGAAGGTCTACGTACCCTCATTTTATCGATGAAAAGCATTGATTTCGTAGGGCAATTGGATCACTTCGACCGTATCAAGAGGGTGATTCAACGAAATTTTCCAACAGGGCTCAACTTTGTTGATTTATCGCAAGATATTTGAGGCTTGAACAAGAACGCGAAGTTTGTAGCTATCACAAGGTGTGATACAAGCTGTAAGCTGACCAAACAAAGAATAAAACGAGCAATATGATTCTTAGATCCTTTAAGAACTACGCTTTCATTATCGCTGCGGGGCTGGCATTCACAGGATGCTCCCTATTTGATGATGTAACTTACAATGTGAACCCTGATCCGCTCGAGGCTCATGGGGATAGTGTACGTGTGAACGTGACTGGAACTGTGCCGGAGAAAAGCATCAACAAGAATGCAATAGCGGATGTAACACCTGTACTCCGATGGGAAGGTGGAGAGCGCCAGCTCAAAACTGTGACCGTTCAAGGAGAGAACGCTGCTGGGAATGGTACTGTGATAAACAGTAAGACTGGTGGTGATTTCAGCTACTCTGATGTTATCCCTTATGAAGAGGGAATGATGAAGTCAGAGCTCTATGTGACCGTCTCAGCGGGTAAAGGCACCAACCGAAAAGAACTCGGAGAGGCCAAGATCGCTGTTGGAGTCATCGCTACTCCGTATCTGGTACAAGATGATGATAAGCCCATTCTTGCTGAGGACAAATTCCAGCGCATCATCCGTGAGGAGAGTGTAGCCACGATCAACTATCTGGTCAACTCGCCAACTGTGCGTTCTTCAGAATTGAGAGATGAGGATATCAAAGCCTGGAAAGATCTTCTCAAGAGACTCAAGGAAGATGAAAGACTGGAGGCCAAAGAAGTGGATATCGATGCCTATGCCTCACCAGAAGGTGAAGTGGATCGTAACAATGTACTGGCCGATAACCGTGCTGAGAGTGCTGAGAGAACAGTGAAGAACCTAGCAGATAGAGCGAAGTTGGATGAACTGGAGAGCAACTATGAGGAGAAAGGCCTAGGAGAGGATTGGCAAGGTTTCAGGAATCTCATGGAGCAATCCGATATCGAGGACAAGGAACTCATCATCCGGATCCTGGAGACCTACTCAGATGTCAATGAGCGTGAGAAGGAGATCAAGAATCTCTCTAAAACCTACACTGAGATTGCCAAGGAGATCCTTCCCAAGCTACGTAGATCCGAGATGAAACTTGCCTATGACGTCATAGGGTATTCCGATGAGGAGTTGATCGCTATATCCACATCCAATCCTGATAGCCTGGACTTGGAAGAATTGCTTTACGCAGCACAACTGCACGAGGATATGGATACTCAGATGGCTATTTATCAGAATGCTGAAGCCAGATATACGGATGACAACCGAGCAGCCAACAATATCGGTGTGATCCACTTGAAGAAAGGCGATATCGATGCGGCTGAAGCACAGTTCACCAAAGCGGATAACATCAGCTCTGATGCTATCACATCCAACAACCGAGGAATTATTGTCCGCAGGGGAGGAGATAGAAAAGGAGCTGCTGAGATGTTCCGCAATGGAATGTCAGCTGGTGATGAAGCAGCTTACAATCTGGGTATCGTCAACATCCAAGATGGTGACTATGACCGCGCAGTGAGCAACATGAAAGGAGCTGACACATTCAATGCGGCCTTGGCTACATTGCTCAATGGAGACGCCTCTGGAGCTGCAAGCATTTTGGACAGAGCACCTGACGGTGATACTGCAGTAGGTCACTACCTACGCGCAGTCATCGCAGCACGTCAAGGTGACAATGCTGCTGTCAACACCCACTTGCAGACGGCTATATCCATGGACTCATCACTACGTGACCGTGCGATGAATGATGCAGAGTTCCTAGGAATGACTTTGAGCATCTGATCGAGACGATACGTCATGAAATTGAAAAGGCCCGCTATCACAGCGGGCCTTTTTTCTTAGCAATTTGTCTAGTAGGCACTTTCAGTTTGGAGATACAATACTGGGATTTCGGATTCTCATGAACTGACTCTCGTTGAGCCGTATTGCTCTTCGGATACTAATGTTCGCATTCTGCCAAATAAAAAAGCCTGCTCATTGAGCAGGCTTCTGACCTAAGTCCAAGTATTGTCGATCAAAGCTTCTCAGCCTTTTTCTTGGCACAGCATGCTTTCTTCTCTGATTTGCTACAGCTTTTGGTACTTGTAGCTTTCTCATCTTTCGTGCAGCACTCTTTAGCGCAATCATCTGCACATTTCTTCTTCTTTTTCTTGTCCTTGCCTCCATCGGTCATTTCGATGACATCGGCTTGCATGACAGAAGAGGTAGCAACAGCTGTACCACCGATAAATGCAAATAAGGCCAAGGCGATCATTGTCTTTTTCATATCTCTCTCGATTAGATTCTTCATTCTGATTCTACGAATTTAACGCAAATACGTTGCCAATGTTCTATGACCATGAGGCCAGCGGAGTCCGATTCCCTTTGACCTTATCCCCGATTGCCACTTCAACCTGAGCATCCAAAGGGATGAAGACATCTACTCTAGAACCGAATTTGATAAAGCCCATCTCCTGATTCTGTGCTGCTCGATCACCAACTTGGGCATAGCAGATAATACGTCTGGCAACGGCTCCGGCTATCTGTCGCATCAGATATGTGCCTCGTTCGCCTCTTACGGCAACAGTCGTCCGTTCATTCTCCGTAGAGGATTTGGGATGCCAGGCCACGAGATATGCACCGGGATGGTAGTGAGAATAGACCACCTCACCGGCCGCAGGGTACCAATTGATATGGACGTTGAGAGGAGACATGAAGATGGAGATCTGCCAGCATCGTTCCTTCAGGAATTCTGTCTCTTCCACTTCTTCTATCACCACAACTTTACCATCGCAAGGAGAAATAAGTCTATCAGGGTCGAGAATGCTCTTCCTATGAGGTACTCTGAAGAATTGGAAGAACAGATAAAGAAATACGACCACGGTCAGAATAAGTAGACCTTGAAGCCAGACGAGAGGAATGAACTTCCAGATCAGTACAACAAGCACGATGGATAGCAGGCTACTGAGGAGAAGAAAGGTTCTCCCTTCCTTATGAAAACCACGGATCATAGGTCGGCTAAAGTACTCAATGGGATATCATGTCCAATACCTGAGAAAGAGCCAAACGATAGGTGCCGCCAGAAAAACCCCATCGAAGCGGTCCAACACTCCTCCATGTCCTGGAAGTAATCCACCGCTGTCCTTGACATTTACGGCACGCTTAATCGCGGATTCGGTCAAGTCACCAAGAGTACCGAAGGTCGACACCAGTAGTCCGAATATCATAGCCTGACCTTTTCCAAATTCAAACAGATCGGACAGGAGAATGGCAAGTATTATGGAACTCAATACGCCACCTAGGAATCCTTCCCAGGTCTTCTTGGGTGAGATACGGGGTGCGAGAGGCCTCTTACCCAGTGATCGTCCGCTTACATACGCCATGGTGTCATTGGTCCAAAGCAGAATGAAGAAAAAGAGGATGCCAGACCGGTCGGTATCTGAGAAGACTGGTGATAGTAGCAGCGCAAAGGAGAGGGGGATGAGGATCGTACCTAAAAGCCCCAATGATCGGGACTGCATGGGCGAAACGTTCTGCCTAAGGACCAGCGCGTTCAACATCAGTCCGATGACCAAGAACATAGGCACAGGAAGGATCGAATAGAGTTCAGGCAATGAACAACCGATGAATATGAGCAGATTGATGATGGCATATCCCCATTTCTTAATCAGAGAAAGGAGTTGAGCCATCTCCAGTGAACCCAGTACTACGATCAGGCCGAATATAGCCCAAGCTGTCCAAAAGGAAATGAGAATGGAACTGACCATCACAAGAAGGAATAGGATTCCTGTAACGGCCCTTTGTATCAGATCGGAATCTGCGCTAGGCATCTAATAAGTTCTTGGCCTTGAGATAATCCTCTCTACGCACATGCAGTTCTACTGAACCGAATCCATAGTTGGAGTCCTTTTTATTATGGATGACGGAGAGTATGCCTTCTGCCTCCAACCTACCCTTGGCGATCTCGATGCGGATAGCATCGCTTGAGGATAGAAGTAGGATCCAGTCTTCTGATGACATGTTTTCGATCCTTGATCAACTGGCGTTTGCCTCTGTATGGTCTGGAGAATCATCTTTCATTTCTTCTCCTTCTACTTTGGAATCCTCTTTTGGCGCAACCTCTTCGACAACTGGAATATCGTCTTCCTTGGTGGTCTTCTTCTTCTCATTAGCGATGTGAAGGATCGAAGCCGCATTGTCTGTTTCGGCCTTCATTCCAAAAATCTTCTCCAGGTCTTCTTTGAAGATCACTTCTTCTTTGACCAATTGGTGGGCCAGTTCAGTGAGTTTATCCTTGTTGGCACTGAGTATCTCCTTGGCCCGCTCGTAGGCAGTCTCGATCATCGCACTCACTTCTTGGTCGATGAGTTCTGCAGTCTTCTCACTGTATGGTTTGGAGAAGGTATAGTCTGATTGACCAGAACTATCGTAATAGGAGATGTTACCCAGTTTTTCATCGAGACCATACATGGTCACCATAGCGTAGGCCTGTTTGGTCACTTTCTCCAGATCACTAAGAGCGCCTGTGGAGATCTTGCCGAATACGATCTCTTCAGCAGCACGTCCTCCTAGGGTAGCGCACATCTCATCCAGCATCTGTTCAGTCGTTGTTATCTGTCTTTCTTCCGGAAGATACCATGCCGCTCCTAGAGATTGTCCTCTGGGTACGATAGTGACTTTGACCAATGGGGAGGCATGATCTACCAACCAGCTGACCGTAGCATGGCCTGCTTCATGGAAGGCAATGACCTCTTTTTCGCGAGGAGTGATGATCTTGTTCTTCTTTTCCAGACCACCGATGATCCTATCCACGGCATCCAAGAAATCTTGTTTCCCTACGCTTTTCTTCTTCTTCCGCGCGGCAATAAGTGCGGCTTCGTTGCAGATGTTGGCGATATCCGCTCCAGAGAAGCCTGGGGTCTGTCTGGCCAAGAAATCGATATCTACGGAGTCATCTACTTTGATAGGGCGTACATGCACTTCGAAGATGGCCTTGCGCTCATTGAGATCCGGCATATCCACAAAGATCTGTCGGTCGAATCGTCCAGCGCGCATCAGCGCTCGGTCCAAGATGTCAGCTCTATTGGTGGCTGCGAGGATGATGACACCGCTATTGGTACCGAATCCATCCATCTCAGTGAGAAGTTGGTTGAGGGTGTTCTCCCGTTCATCATTGCTTCCCATGCTGATACTCTTCCCTCGGGCACGGCCGATGGCATCGATCTCATCGATGAAGATGATGGCCGGTGCTTTTTCCTTGGCTTGCTTGAAGAGGTCTCTTACACGCGAAGCACCCACACCCACGAACATCTCTACGAAATCCGAACCGGACAATGAGAAGAACGGGACTTGGGCCTCTCCGGCCACGGCTTTGGCCAAGAGGGTCTTACCTGTTCCCGGAGGTCCTACGAGCAAGGCACCTTTGGGGATCTTGGCTCCCAGTTCAGTATACTTCTGAGGGTGTTTTAGGAAATCTACGATTTCCTGTACTTCCTCTTTTGCCCCTTCGAGACCGGCCACATCGCTGAATGTGACGTTGGTCCCTTTTCCTTTATCGAAGATCTTGGCGCGAGATTTCCCGATGTTGAAGATCTGCCCTCCGGGTCCTCCACCACCTGAGAGCTTGCGCATCACGAACACCCATATGGCGATCATGATACCTAGGAGTAGTACCCATTGTAGGAGTTCGCGACCCCACTCTTGACGGATGTCATAGGAGTAAGCCACGGCATAATTCTCTTGCCAATCGATGAGGAGACTGTTGAAATGCTCCATATCACCGAACTTGGTGATGAAGTGCGGGCCGCTCGATACCGGCATGCCGAAGAGGGGCTTGGACACCTTGTTGCGGTACTTCTCGCTATCCAGAGCTGCATTAGTAAGTGTGACTTCGGCAAATTGACGGTTGACGACCAAGACCTTTTCGATCTCCCCATCCTCGACCATTTGCTTGAGTTCAGGGATGGTCTTTTCTTGAAGAGCACCTCCGTCACCGAACATGGTCAGCATGAGGAGTATTCCAGCAACTACAGCAAAGATCCAATAGAAACTTCCGCCTCCTTGTCCCTGTCCTTCTGTCTTTTTCTTGTTCTTATTCTCGTTCTCTGACATCTAATTTCCTTGCTAGCTTGTGATGGACTGTTGTGATGAACTCTGGTCGAGTGTTATTCTCTCCCCGTCTGCCCAAAGTTCTTCTATCTCGTAGAATTCCCTGGTCTCTTTATGGAACACATGCACCACGATGTTCACATAGTCCAAAAGGATCCACTGGGCATTAGTGAAGCCCTCTTCACGCCAAGGGCCTTCATCATTGTCTTTTTTTGTCTGTTCGATCACTTTGCGGGCAATCGATTCAGTTTGAGTTGTACTGTTCCCATGACAGACAACAAAGTAGTCACAAATGGATGCTTGCACCTTGCGTAGGTCCAAGACGACAGGCTCTTCGCCTTTACCTTCTGCGATTCCTTTGACTACACTCTCTAAGAGGGGGTCGTACTCTGTCATGCAATATCTTTGTTCTTCGATCCTTTGGGCTGCAAAACTAGCATGAATTCCACGTCCGAACCCTCTAATTACCAAGTGAAATGAGCTATTTCGGCCACCCGTGTATCTATCTATCCAACGTAGAGAGCACTAACAATTATCTGGCCGATCACCCAGATCTGGATTCCCTGACAGAAGGAACTGCTATTTTGACATATGATCAGCGAGATGGAAGAGGTCAATTCGGAAAGAAATGGAGTATGCGATCGGGAAAGGACATCGCCATATCCGTGCTTCTGCGTCCTGACCTCACAAACAAGCGTGCCTTCTACTTCAACAAAGCTATTTGTGTGGGTGTTTCCAAATGTTTGGAATCCTTGCTCAATATGGAGGTCAAGGTCAAATGGCCCAATGATGTATTTGTCTATGGAAGAAAGATTGCGGGCATTCTCGTAGAACCCTCTTGGTCAGGGAATAGGTGTCGTCAAGCCATCGTGGGTGTCGGATTGAATGTGAATAGCGAAACTGCAGATCGACCATTTCCAGCCATAAGTATCCTAGAGGTATTGGATGAGGAATCTGCACTTTCTCATGTGGTGGATGCCCTTGTTGATCAGTTGGAGAGGAGTTATGATCTTTTCCGTTCCGGACGGTTGGATGCAATCGAGAATGAATATCAATCTCGTTTGATGGGAAGGGGAGAGAAGGTTCCTTACAGGGAAGGACAGAAGATAGGTATAGCCAAGCTGATCAGAGTTGATGACACCGGACGTATCATTCTGGAAACGGATGAGCAAGAACGGTCCTGGGCCCACCGTGAGATCGAGATCGATTATTCAGGGATTATAGGATAGTATGGTCATCCATGCTTCATCTATTCTTTCCTCACGAATGAATGCGACACATCTCTTTATCAAAGCGAGCTGCAATTCGGGCGGGTCATCCTGAGATTTCAAGAACTCTTCATCCAGTTGATCGAGTTTGAAGTCATTGACCTCTGTCTCATCAGGGAGGCGATGTGCCTGGGCCAATCGGGTCAGATCCTGGGCGGTCAATAAGGCACTATCACGCACAAAAGGGGGGATACTGTCATAGCCTACTACGGTCTGCATCGGATGGCTCTTCACCTCGAACAAGCTATCTCCAAAAGCTCTAGTATACCAAGCGCCTCCCAGTCTGCCGATCAAGTTCAATCTTTGTTGATCCACCCGGCCGTCTTCTAGAAATAAATGCTCTGCATAGTGCATGTGGACCACTTGGCAGATGATGAGATTTCCTGCTGCTCCTTCTGATCCTAGTTCTTTGACCTCCAAGACCTTGCATTCAAGATGCACTGGGGATTCCTTGATTCTGGGTGGCTTGACCTTCTCACTTTCGATCATTGTCAGTCCGGCTTTATCGAATTCATTGACCCCTTGGGGGTATTCCAAACTGGATATGACCATGCGGTCCAAAAGTCCTTCATCTACGATGTGGACAACAGCCTCAGGATGTTGCTTCACGTTATCATAGGTGTGTTTGGTCGTATTAGTCCTTCCGCCGCGGGCGGGTGAGAAAATGAGTACGGGAGGATTGCTACTGAAG
>JABDLZ010000176.1 GCA_013001705.1 Flavobacteriales bacterium | reverse complement strand
ATCATATCCACTGGCTTCAGATGGGAAGAAAGAACTGCTAGGGTCTGTATCGCAATTTCCAGAGAAACTACCTGCAAAGAGTAGGTCTTCATCCTGAGTCAGCGTGATCAATGGATACATCTCTGTTGCCATTCCGCCTTGTGTCATCGTAGCCGTCTGATTGCCTTCTGTGTCAAATTCCAAGATGAAGAAATCCATCACATCCAAAGAGGATTGATAGTGTTCTTCTATTCCGACCTCCATATCGACCGACCCCCAATACTGTCCTGCCCAGATGATGCGGTCGTTCATATCGACCTTCACTGCATGTCCGATATCCACCAACGATCCACCGAGACTATGTGCCCACTGGAAGTTACCGTCCATATCCATCTTGATGAGCATGGCATCCATGTTTCCTGTGGAGTGTAGTAGATGGATTCCATCTCCCATGTCCATATCACAGGCATCACCGAACATTCCACTGAGGTAGATCGATTGCTCTGAATCCATCGCAAGCTCATAAGGCCGTTCTGTGCCTGTGCCACCGATAGAACCACTCCAGAGTGTGTTGCCTGCCTGATCCAATTTGCAGATGAAGATGTCTACGTCTCCTTCTGAGATGACCACCGCATAATCCTCACTGGTATCCAAGTCGGCTTGACCATTGAAGGTTCCAGAGATGATGATATTGCCATCGGCATCGATCAAGAGATCTCTGCTCAGCACATTGCTTGGACCTTGAAAGGTCTTGGCCCATATGAATTCGCCATCCCGATCAAGCTTGATGATAAAGCCATCCGATTGTCCCAATGCCGTAAGTTGGACGACTCCTGAATCCGGATCGGCATCCATGCTTCCGCTGAATGATCCGGTGATCAGGACATTGTCCTGAGAGTCGATGATCAAGTCGTGAATATGGCAATCCAGACCGCTTGCATGAAAGGCTTTGGCCCAGAGCAAGTCCCTATCTGAGGCATAGGAAGCGATATAGCTGGTGGCTCCCTGCGAGCTGATGTAATGCTCACCGTTGCTCATGTCGAAGTCTACCGTGTCTTCGATTCTTCCGCTGATTACGACTTCATCGGTCGAGTTGACATCTATGCCGCGTACTCCTTGATGCCCTTGCCCCTGAAGGGTGATGGACCAGAGGTAATTTCCAAACTCATCGTGCTTGACAAGTACTCCATCGTAATCATCTACAGCTGGAAGCAGTATCTGAGAAGAATCTGTACTGAGTATCTCCAAGCCTGAAAAGTATCCAGCCGTATAGATGGCGCCTTGACTGTCGATGGTCATATCATCGAGCCAGAAGTCACCGGGGCCAGAACTGGAGGTGTGCCATTGCTGCGAGAACGCGTAGGCACTGCTGAACATCAAAATGACCCACAGCATATACTGCAATAGCATCGTGGATAAGGTTCGGTCAGACATGGTGCTCATGTATACGAGGGTGTGCATTCAAGGGTTTCGACTGCTTATACAAGGAAAGTCACTATTCTCCCCTAAGAATCGCTATGCACTGCAGAAGGATTAGATAGCTTTGGATCAGATACAACGCTCTATGAATATTCCTGAGACCGATCTGCCCAGGATCATCGTCATCGGATGTGGTTTCGCTGGATTGAAATTCATCAAGAAGGTGGATACCCGACAGTATCAGGTCGTACTCTTCGATGAGAATAACTACCACACCTTCCAGCCGCTCATGTATCAGGTCGCCACTGCCGGCCTCGAACCCGACAGTATCGTCTATCCCATACGTAAGGTCTTTGCTGGTAAGAAGAATTTCTATTTCAGACTATCCAAGGTAGATAAGGTGAACACCGAGCACAAGACAGTTCGAACAGATCTCGGTGAGTTGCACTATGACCATCTGATCATCGCCACCGGAGCGACCAATAATTTCTTCGGGATGGATGACATGGAAAAGAACAGCCTGCCCATGAAGACACTTCTGGAATCATTGGATATCCGCAGTCGAGTGTTACAGAATTTCGAGAACGCATTACAGACGACCGACATCCAAGAGCGCGAGGCCTTGATGGGATTCGTCATTGTAGGGGGAGGACCTACCGGTGTGGAATTGGCCGGAGCCTTGGCAGAGTTGAAGCGTCACGTACTTCCTCATGACTATCCCGACCTGGACGTCAGACGGATGCAGATCCACGTAGTAGAAGCTTCAGACCGGCTCTTGTCCAACATGAGCCAACATGCTTCTGAAAAGAGTGAAGCATTCTTACGGAAACTGGGAGTGAACGTATGGCTCAAGACCAAAGTAGAAGGCTACGATGGGCATACCGTGCGTACAGACAACAAGGATCTACAGGCTAGAACATTGGTCTGGTCTGCGGGAGTACAGGGAAGACCTGTGGACGGAGTGGAAGTGGAGAAGAGAAAAGGAAACCGCTTGGCCGTGGATGACTTTGCGAGACTGAGGGGCATGGAGAATGTATATGCCATAGGAGATGTCGCGGCCATGTCTACGGAGCACTATCCGGATGGGCATCCCATGTTAGCCTCTGTCGCAGGTCAGCAAGGAGATTGGTTGGCCAAGAATCTGAATCGCCTGGCCCAAGGAAAAGAGGAGAAACCTTTCACCTACAATGACAAAGGGACCATGGCTACAGTTGGTCGGAATCTCGCAGTCGTGGATCTGGATAAATGGAAATTCAGTGGGCTCTTCGCGTGGCTCGTGTGGATGTCGGTACATCTCATGCTCCTGGTGGATTTCAGAAGCCGATTGGTCGTCTTCGTCAATTGGGTATGGAGCTATTTCAAATATGACAGAGGTGCCCGGGTGATCATCCGGGAATCTAGGAAGTGATTCATACCTCCAGATCCATCGTGATGTTGCAGCGGCAGTAGGGGGTATTCATACCCGGTATCTCTTGGAAGCCCAACTTTCGATATAGATTGATTGCGGGTTCTAGCTTGGTGTTGCTCTCCAAGAAGATCTTCTTAGCCCCCAGATCCCTTGCCCGTTGGATGGTCTCCAATCCGAGTTGATATCCGAGTCCGATACCTTGCACCGATGGGTCCACGGCCATCTTGGCCAATTCGAAATCGTACGGCCCTTCCTTCATCTTGATCAATGCACATACTCCCACTACTCTGTCCTCATAGAGGCCTATGATGATATCACCACCTGTATCAATGATATACGACTGGGGATTATCCAGCGCTCGATGATCCGCATCTTCCATGGTGAAGAACTTGGTGATCCAAGCCTCGTTCATATCCTTGAAGTCTTTGGCATATCTAGGATGGTAGGCTACGAATTGCAATCGGGTATCGGTCTTCGGTGGCATTGTCTATCTTGAGCGCGAGCTTGAAGTTATCGAAAATCAGCAAAATCAAATAGCACTGTCTCCGCGTCAACGGTGGTTGTCATTGATGACCCTCATCATCGCTGGAGAATCGATCTTTTTTCTTCCCTTCGTCATCCCACGGGTCTTCAAGCCCACCTTTCTGGCGGTATTCGATATCAGCAATTTCGAGTTGGGCACCTTCTTCTCGGTCTATGGTGTCATCGCCATCTTTGCCTACCTCTTCGGTGGACCCTTGGCCGATCGATTCCCTCCTCATGGTCTGATGACTGTCGC
>JABDLZ010000175.1 GCA_013001705.1 Flavobacteriales bacterium | reverse complement strand
ACCCATACCTCTCCTGGGCCATCCAGGGCATCGAAGGGGCCTTTGAACAACCCGGTGAGATATATCTTTCCATCCTTAACCACCATGTCCGAGGCCTTGTCTTCGGTGGTCTCCCCGTGCTTTTGGGTCCATACGAAGTCCCCATCCAGAGTGTATTTGGCCAAGAATACATCGCTCCCAAAGGCCTCGCGTGTTGTGACTCACGGCCATGGATCGAAATCCACCGTTTCTCTGAAATGACCGTATATGTAGTAGTGCCCCTCGCCATCCGTATCTATAGCCTGTCCGTGGTCACTAGGCCCCACTCCACCAATGGAATGTGTCCAAAGCAGACTGTCCGAGCCACTGAAGCGCATGATACCCATATCTCTGGCTCCATTGGATAGCAATGAGTCCTGTGTGTCTCCTACGGTATAGAAACACTTCACTCTATGCTGGAACATGGCGAGATAGGTGCCGTCCTCGGCCCAGGCCATATCCACTGCTTCCATATCTCCTCCGCTCTCGATATGATAGGTATGAAGTACGTTTCCTTGATAATCCAATCGCATAATGAGCACATCACGCAGCCCGCGCGAAACAAACTCTGAGGAATCTATGGTCAAGGTGTCAGAAAAAGCGATAGAGAGTAGTATCTCTCCTTGATCATTAACGTCTATCCTCCGCACTTCTTCATCCCCTGAGGATCCGAAATGCTTGGCCCACATGATGCCTCCGTTCTGGTTCTGTTTCAGCACATAGACATCCCTTTCTCCCAGGGCCTCGAATTGATAGTTCGCATTGAAGCCGATCTCAACTTCGAATGTGCCTGTAGAAAGCAGTCCCCCATCCGGGGTCCAGTGGATATCAACGCCTATCTGATCCTGAAGAGAGCCGAAATGATCGGCCCAGGTCAAATAGGGCTGTGAGAATAAAAATAGGGATGAGCAAATGGAAAGGGTGAAGGATAATGCTCTTGCCATGGTACGTTCGGTTCAGTCTACTATCGGTGCGTGTGGGTTCCGATAGCTCAAATGTACACAAGGAATGTCCAATGACTTGAAATGAAAAGATCCCGCACTACGCGGGATCTTTTTGTGAGGTCGGTAGCAGATTCGAACTGCTGTAAAAGGTTTTGCAGACCTCTGCCTAACCACTCGGCCAACCGACCTTCTGTTTTCTCAAAGGAGGGCAAATTTAATAACTCTAGGGTTTACGTGAAGCCCCTCATAAGGTTACCGTGGTACATACGGCCTCCACATCCCCATTTATGGGTGGAGAAGGTTTACAGACCTTGACCTCGACACCTTCTACTCCTTCCAACTTCATCAGGTCTTCTGCTATGCGCAGAGTGACCGTTTCAATCAATTTGGACCGCTTTCTCAATTGTTCCTGTACCACCCTATTCACCTCTACATAGTCCACGGTCTTTTTCAGATCATCGGTGCGGGCTGCTTCGGTGAAATCCGTTCTCAATATCACATCCACCACATAGAGCTGACCGATCAGGGACTCCTCTTCCATACAGCCGTGATAGCCGTATCCCTTGATTCCATTGATGTGTATGCTGTTCATGTCGTAATGCTGGCTATGGCCTTGTCGATACGCTGAGTGAACGCTTCAGGTCCAATGATCTCCAAAGTGTCGAAAAAGGATGGCCCCATGGCCTTCCCCGTGACCGCCAGTCGCAAATTAGGCATGACTGCGCCCATTCCAAGTCCTTTTCTCTCGAGAAATGATTTGAACGTTTCTTCGAGAATTGCCGCTTCAAAGGGTTGGGTGTCAACGAGCAACTGCTTGACCTCGGAGAGGATCTGAGGGGTCTCTTCCTTCCACTTCTTTCTCACCATCTTCTCATCATAGCTTTCCGGAGCTGCGAACATGAATCGTCCTTCGAGCATGTCCTTGATGAAAAATGCCCGCTCTTTCAACAAAGAGACCGCTTGGATGACCTGTTCTCGTGGGGGTGTCAGTCCTTCTTGTTGGAGCAGTGGGATAAGTTCCCCTGCCAGTTCTTCATCGGAGCGCATCCGTAAGTATTGTTGGTTGTACCACTTGGCCTTCTCTGGGTCGAATTTGGCACCGGAGCGACCCACGCGGTCCATGGTAAAGGACTGTACGAGTTCTTCTTTGGAAAAGATCTCTTGTGTCGTGCCTGGATTCCACCCGAGGAAAGCTAGAATATTGACCACCGCTTCGGGATAGTATCCTGATTCGCGATATCCCGAGAGGGTAGCACCCGTTTTAGGATCTTTCCAGTCCAATGGGAAAACAGGGAAGCCTCCTTCATCTCCATCGCGCTTGCTCAATTTTCCCTTTCCGTTTGGCTTGAGTATGAGAGAAAGGTGTGCAAAGGTGGGGGCTTCCCAACCCATCCCCTTGTAGAGCATCACGTGTAACGGAGCCGAGGGCAACCACTCTTCTCCGCGTATCACATGTGTGATCTCCATCAGGTGGTCATCTACGATATTGGCCAGGTGATAGGTGGGCATCCCATCGTTCTTCATCAGCACCTTGTCATCCAATTGATCGGTACTGAACGATACCCAACCTCTGATGGCATCTTCAAATCGCACCTCTTCTCCCCTAGGCATCTTGAACCGGATGACATACGGCTCTCCAGATGCGATCCTGGATTCCACCTCATCAGCCGGAAGTGTGAGGGAATTCTTCATGGAATTCCGCGTAATGTTGTTATACTGCCATGAAGCCACTTTGGCCTTCTTGGCCTGTTCACGTATGGCTTCGAGGTCGGCCGGTGTGTCGAATGCATAGTAAGCATAGCCGTTCTCTATGAGTTGCTCTGCATATTGAGCGTAGATATCCTTCCTCTCGGATTGTCGGTATGGTCCTTTCTCCCCTCCGTACCCGACTCCTTCATCGGGTTCGATACCCAGCCACTTCAATGAATCTATGATGTATTCCTCTGCCCCGGGCACGAATCGAGTCCTGTCCGTATCTTCTATACGCAGCAGGAAGTCTCCTCCATGATGGCGGGCGTATAGATAATTGTATAAAGCCGTACGCACTCCTCCGATGTGCAAGGGGCCGGTAGGACTAGGGGCGAATCGCACCCTGATTCTCTTGTCTGACATGTCTCGAATTTCCTGTTTGGAGAGAAAGGGCGCAAAGGTAACAGCACCGTGTCACGAGGCCAAGCCCATCTAGGGGCGTGTGACCAGACTGCGGGCAGTGGATCCTGCCCCTACGGAAATGACCCAGATCTCCGTCAGGTCCAAGGAGGAGAGGTCGCAGGAAAAGATGCCGTTCTCACTTGTGATAGGTTCCTGCAGACGATTCCCCTTGTCGTCCATGAGTATGAAGGAGAGTAATTCGCTCTTGGGTCCTTGAGTCTCGATGCGAAGGACATCCTCTTCTAAGAATAAGCGGGCGGTGGCCATCACTCGTTTGCTGTTCTTCTGTTTCCCTCGCTTCTTCTTCCTCCCCTTCTTGTTCAGTGCAGCCTCTTCCTTTTCCTTCCAGCCTTCATCTATTCGCTCATATATGCGCACATAGTCCACCTCGAAGGTCTGGGGAAAGGGGGTGGATTCATCGATTCCTCCGTCAAATGACCCCGATCCTTCTCGTCCACTTACTCCCAGATTGAAGATGACATTGGCCGGGTACTGTAGCACCCCGGCCCATTGCTCGCGAGCTACATCATCCAGATAGAAGACAATCTCACCCGGCACCCATTCTCCTGCGTAGAGATGGAAGTCGGCTGTGAGATCACTGTCGGTCTTTATCCAATCGCCATAGCTGGAGGTGCGCCACCAGAGGAACTTGCGATAATCTGAACAGCCCGATGGACAGTGCATATCCACATGGTAGCTGAAGGGACGCTCTCCTTTGGCCTCTATGATGTCTATCTCTTCATTGGGGTTGGCCCCATAGAGCCAGAATGCAGGGAAGAAACCCTTACCTCGACTGGTCTTCAGTGAGGCTTCGAAATAGCCCTGGAAATATTGATCTTTGGAGAAGAGCATTCCTGAAGTGTATTCAAAGGGACGTCTATTGACCGTGCCCTTATCATCTATCACTTCGTTCGGACCCTTCCAAGAGATGCTCGTGGCCACTGTATCTTCTTTGCGCGCTTCCATGATGAGTTTTCCATCTTGCAGAAAGACATTGTCATCGGCATAGAACTGCAGCATCTCATTACCTAGGTTCCGTCCCCATGGGTAGCTCTTGCGCCATTTTTCCGTGTCGACTTGGTCTGTATCGAACTCGTCTCCAGTCACATAACGCCATTGGGCAAACCCGTCTTTTCGAAGCTGTAGCATCTCGATGGGTTGTGCCCAAAGGATGGTCCCTATCAATAGGGTGCAAATACTCGTCACTGCTCTCATAACAGGGCGGAATTTACGTACTCTGACCTTGAATTATACCGTTCCTAAATCGAGCATGGTTCTTGCAGCTCTTTTTTCGGACCTTTGCTTAAGGCGGTAGCCCCATCCAATATGGCAGATAATTATCAGATACTGATCGACAAGCTTGATTCATTCATACGCAAGTATTACAAGAATCAAGTGCTCCGCGGAGTGATCTATGCGGTGGGAATTATCGTGGCTAGCTTCCTGTTGGTGGCCCTGCTTGAGTATTTCGGGAGATTCGGAGTCGTTCCGCGTACCATAATGTTCTGGTCCCTGGTCCTCTCCATGGTGTATGTCCTCGGTCGTTTCGTGTTCCTGCCCCTGTTCAAACTCTATCGGCTGGGTGACACCCTCAGCTATGAGGAGGCCTCTAGGATCATCGGTGTGCACTTCAGTGAGGTGGAGGACCGCCTGCTCAATACTCTTCAGCTGAAGCAGAATACCCTCACTCAAGGGTCACCGGATATTTCATTGGTAGAGGCAAGTATCGATCAGAAAGCCCGTGCATTGAGCCCTGTTCCCTTCAACAATGCCATAGACCTGGGCTCTAATAAGCGCTATCTCAAGTATGCCCTTCCCCCATTGGCCATTCTACTGGTCATCCTGGTAGCAGCACCCAGTGTGGTGAAGGACAGTACCCAACGAATCATCCGGCATGATCAAGAATTCGTTGAAGAGGCTCCCTTCCGGTTCGTTCTGCAAAACCACTCGTTGGAAGTGCCTTCGGGTGAAAATCTGGATATCCAGTTACATATCGAGGGCGAGGCCTTTCCGACCGATGTGCGCATCATCCTAGACAATGGGAGTAGATTCCAGATGGAAAAGACCGACCCGGTCAACTATAGTTACCAGCTACGTAACATCCAAGAAAACACGGTGCTCCAATTCGAAGCTGGTGGTTTCAACTCAGTCCCCTACACCGTCAAAGTACTTCCCAAGCCCATCCTGCTCGGTTTCCAAGTCACCTTGGACTATCCCAGATACACTGGATTGAAAGATGAGATCCTAAGGAACAGTGGTGACTTGAATGTGCCTCAAGGAACCCGGGTGAAATGGAGCTTTGATACCCGGGATACCGATGAACTGGCGATCCGCATGGGTCAAGAGCGCCACCGCCCAGAATCGAGCAGCGCAGGCTTCTATGAATTCTCACAGACCCTAATGCAAAGCACTGCCTATACCGTAAGCACCTCAAATGATTATCTGACCAACCCTGACAGTATCACCTACTCGGTACAGGTGACCCCCGACCTTTACCCAGAGATCGACATTCAAGAGCAGGCCGACAGCCTGAACGATCGAAACATCTATTTCAGTGGTGAGGTCAGGGACGACTATGGATTCTCTAAGCTAGCCTTCAATTACCGCCACATCACCGACCGCGAGGATAGTTTGGTCAACGCAGGCCTCCAACGCCTGATCATTCCTCTATCCCCGGGTCTGACCGCTGAGCGCTTCTATCATTCCTTCTCTATGGACCTGATCGACATTCGTGCAGGTGAGTCGGTCGAGTATTATTTCGAGGTGTGGGACAACGATGGAGTGAATGGTGCAAAATCCACCCGCACCCGCGCTTCGGTCTACGAAGCCCCAACTGAAGAAGAGCTGGCCGCGCTTCATGAGCAGAACAGTCAGGAAATCAAGGATAACCTTGAGAAGAGCATCAAGGATGCGAAAGAGCTACAAAAGGCTGTTGACGATGTGCGCAGAGACCTCTTGGAGAAAAAGGAGCTCGATTGGCAGGACAAGAAACGTATCGAGAAGCTCTTAGAACAACAGAAGAAACTGGAGCAACAGGTGCAGCAGGCGCAGCAGCAGAACGAACAGTCTATGCAGCAACAACAGCGCTTTGAACAAGTGAACGAGAAGATCCTTCAGAAACAGCAAAAACTACAGGAGCTCTTCGAACAGGTCATGAGCCCCGAGATGCAGGAGATGATGGCCGAATTACAACGCCTCATGGAAGAGATGGATCCAGATAAGCTCGAGGAGCAACTGGAGAAAATGGAACTGACCAATGAGGATATCGAGGCCGAATTGGACCGCAATCTGGAACTCTTCAAGCAAATGGAATTCGAGCTGAAGGCCGAGGAGATCAAGCAGAAGTTGGACGAGTTGGCCGAAAAACAGGAAGACCTGGCGGATAAGACCGCTAAGGAAGAGGCCGATCCGGAGCAACTGAAAGAGGAACAGGACGCGCTGAACGAGGAGTATGAGAAACTCAAAGAGGAGATGGAGAAGCTCTCCGAGCTCAATGACGAGCTGGAAGAGAAGAACGAGATGGACATGATGGGCCTCGAAGAGGAGGTATCAGAAGATATGGAGAACAGCTCTGAATCACTGGAGCAAGGAGATAACCAGGACGCCTCTGATTCACAACAGGATGCTTCAGAAAAGATGCAGCAGATGTCCCAGATGATGGCGAGCATGGCCGGTGGTGGTCAGGAACAACAACAAGAGGATATGGATGCCTTGCGCGCATTATTGGAAAATATCATCGAGCTTTCCTTCGACCAAGAAGAGGTCATGAACTCGTATAAAGGCTTGGAAACGGACGACCCGAAATACAAGACCCACAACCAGACCCAGCGCAAATTGAAGGACGATGCGGTGGTGATCAAAGACTCGCTTCAAGCATTGGCCAAGCGTGTGGTCCAGATACAACCCATCGTCACCAAAGAGATCAACTCGGTCAATCAGAACATGGACAGATCCATCGAATTGCTGGCCGACCGAAGGACCCCTGAGGCCAATTCCCGTCAGCAATACGTCATGACCTCACTCAATAATCTGGCATTGTTGCTGGATGAGGCTTTGCAACAGATGCAACAGCAGATGGCTTCCAGTATGCCCGGTACGGGGAATTGTCAGAAGCCTGGTGGAAGCGGTCAGGGTAAGCCCAAGCCCGGTAAAGGGAACAGTATGAGCCAGATGCAGAAGGCCATGCAGCAACGTCTGGAACAGCTTCAGAAGGGCATGACCCCCGGCAAGGGGAAGGCGGGACCGGGTAGGTTCGGAATGAGCGAGCAATTGGCCCGTACCGCTGCTGAACAAGCCGCCATTCGCAGAGAGCTTGAGAAGATGTCCCAAGAGCTCAATCAGGATGGTAGCGGAGCTGGGAATGAGCTCAAAGAGATCGCCAAGCAGATGGAGGAGACCGAAAAGGATATCGTCAACATGCAGATCACCCGCCAGACCTTGGAGCGTCAGCAGGAGATACTCACCCGACTGCTCAAGAGCGAGAAGGCAGAACGCGAACGCGAACAGGATAACAAGCGCATATCCAACGAAGCTCAGAACTATGAACTCAGCTCGCCAGAGAACTTCTTCGAGTACCAGCGCGCCAAGCAGAAAGAGGTTGAATTGTTACGAACAGTTCCGCCTTCATTGAAGCCATATTACAAGAATAAGGTCAATGAATATTTCCTTAATTTCGACCAACCATGAATGAGGCTTCGATGAGCGAATTATTGGAAGAAAGGACCTTTGAATTTCCTTCTGAGATCGAGAACATCAACATCGTTGAGCGTTTCATCGATGAGGTATGTGATACCTACAAGGTGGGTGAGGAGAACTACGGGAATATCCTGATCGCTCTGACAGAGGCGGTCAACAATGCCATCTCCCACGGGAACCGGAGAGATCCTTCCAAAACGGTCTCCTTGACCTTCCGCCCTGCAGCGGATGAGCTTGTTTTCATCATCGAGGATGAAGGCCCTGGTTTCGACTATAACAACCTTCCCGACCCTACTGCTCCGGAGAATATCGAGCAACCCAACGGTCGTGGGGTCTATCTCATGCGCCACTTGGCCGATGAGGTCACCTTTGACGAGACCGGCTCTACGGTGGAGCTCAAATTCCACCACAAGACTCCGATCGAAGTCGCTTGAGCATGGGGGCCTCCCCTATCCGTTTCGTTCCACTTGATATAGATTTCGCCCTACGCGATGAGGCACATATAGCTCATTGGTTGACCCGCGTGGCAGAGGGCGAGGACTTTTTCATCGGCCGATTGACCTATCAGTTCTGCAGCGATGGGCATCTCTTGGAGATCAACCGTACCCACCTGAAGCACGACTACTATACCGACATCATCACCTTTGACACCTCACGACCCCCCGTCCTATCGGGAGAGGTCTTCATCTCCCTCGATCGGGTGCGGGCGAATGCGGCCGATATGGGTAAGGATGTGCAGGTCGAGCTCTATCGGGTCATGGTGCATGGTCTACTGCATTTAATGGGATACGCTGACGCCTCAGAAGAAGATAAGGCCCAGATGCGCAGCCTGGAGGACAATGCACTTCGCATGCTTCACTGAGCCTGCTGACACAACTTTTTTCTGATTCTTGCGTATAAGACCTTTTCATATGCATTACAAAACAATGAACTCTATGAAACAGCGCATTCTTGTACTTGGATTATTGATATTGACCTCTGCTTCATTCCATGCTCAATCGGGCGAATTCCACGTGGGGGCCAGATACGCCATGGGGGTATCTGATATCGTCTCTGACGGATTGGATGAGACCACTGGTAAGCTTGCATTCAATGCGGGTTTTGCTGGGCTCTACGAGCTGAGTAACTCCCTAGCACTCGGTGTGGACATACTAGGTTCCTGGAAGGGTGCTAAGGAGTCCGGGGACGAATATGCCGGTGATGATGTCTTCGGTAACCCCGTATACCGGGATTACAAAGGCAAGTACAAATTCATCGACCTCGAAGTCCCTCTAATGGCCTCCTATAGATTCTTGGAAGGGAACTTTCAGATCGGGGTCTTGGCCGGTGTTGCGACCAACTTCAATCTCGTTGCTTTACAGAGTCGCACTTATGACAATGAGAACTATAACGAGGACAACGGATTTGAGAATGCTAAGCTGAACAATATGGAAGCGGCCCATTTCAGTCATGTACTCGGACTTGGATTTCATGTGGGCTCTGAGGATGAGCAGCGCTTCTTCTTCGAGGTAAGGAACATAGGAGGCCTTTCTGATTTCGGCACGATCGATTCTCAAGGAGCACAACATAACCGCATCGAATTGGGTATCGGATATTACCTCTGATACTCCACGCATTATCTCAACCTATTCAAGAAACCCCGGGAGAAATCCTGGGGTTTTTTGTTCCTGCCCTCCCCTTCTTTCAGCGGGCTTATACATTGCGTACTTTTGCGGTTCAAAATGTCTGTTTCTTTTGTTTATACCTCTAATTTTCAGGTAATTAACAATTGTTCCACGTGGAACGGTGAATTGAATGTTAAGAAAAGAAGGCCGTGCTTGATAGCTATGACATAATCGTAGTAGGTGGTGGGCATGCCGGCAACGAGGCCGCTGCTGCGGCAGCAAACCTGGGCTCCAGGGTGCTCTTAGTGACCATGAACATGGGCACTATCGGACAGATGAGCTGCAATCCAGCGATGGGTGGAGTGGCCAAGGGGCAGATCGTACGAGAGATCGATGCCTTGGGTGGATATTCCGGTATCGTATCCGACCGTTCGGCCATTCAATTCCGCATGCTCA
>JABDLZ010000174.1 GCA_013001705.1 Flavobacteriales bacterium | reverse complement strand
CTATCTTTTAGGAACACTAGAATGGCCCCATATGGTGGTCCTCAACGAGCCTTGAATTGAGCTATCTTGCGCTGCTTTTCAAAAATCGTTGAACACAAGGAATTCAATCCATGCTCAGAACAATACTCAGTACAGTACTATTCACTCTTCTTGCATTCACCACGAGTGCGCAATTGAACGTCAGCTATGTTGGGAATATCACCTACAGCCAAAGCTTGAGCGACATTTGGGGTTATACTGCTCCCGATGGGACCGAGTATGCCATCGTAGGTGTATATGATGGGGTCTCCGTTGTGAGTCTGGCCGATCCGGCCAACCCGACCGAGCTCTTCTTCTTCCCTGGAGCAGGATCCACTTGGAGGGATATCAAGACCTTTGACGGGTATGCCTATGTGACCAATGAGACCGCCAACGGACTGGCCGTGATCGATCTGACCGGGCTACCTGATGAAGCCACAGCATACGACTGGGCGCCTAACCTTTCCGGATTGGGAATGCTGAGCAGTATTCACAATATCTGGATCGATGAGTTCGGAGTGGCCTATCTGGCCGGGTCCAACCTCAACAACGGAGGTATGCTCTATGTGGATGTGGCTACGACTCCTGGAGATCCGATCTTCATCGATGCGGGTCCATCCATCTACTCGCATGATGTCTTCACTCGCAACAATATCATGTACTCTTCTGAGATATATGCAGGCGTATTCACCATCTATGATGTGACAGATAAGAGCAATACCCAAACTTTGGGAAGCAGTCCGACCGAAGGGGCGTTCACGCATAATGCCTGGTTATCGGATGACAACACCATTCTCTACACTACAGATGAAGTACCTAATGCACCTGTAGGAGCTTATGATGTTTCCGACCCTACCGATGTACAGGAGTTGGACCAATACCGTCCTTTCGAGACACTCGGAGATGGGGTGATTCCTCATAATGTGCATGTGTGGCAAGATTGGCTCATCGTCAGCTATTATACCGATGGCTGCATCATCCTTGATGGAAGCAATCCGACCAATCTGGTAGAGGTGGGCAACTTCGATACCTATATCCCAGCCAGTACCGGATTCAGTGGTGCCTGGGGTGCCTATCCCTATCTCCCGTCCGGATTGATACTTATCAGCGATATCGGCAATGGCATGTATGTACTCGAACCCAACTATGTGAATGCCTGTTGGCTCGAAGGGGTGATCACGGATGCCACCACAGAGCAGGGAATTTCAGGTGCTGACATATCCATATTGGGGACCATCATCTTCGATGAATCTCAGGCGGGTGGAAGTTATGCTACCGGTTATGCGGTCGCAGGGAGCTATGACATCCTGATAGAGAAAGCGGGATACGAATCGCAGACCGTGAACGTAGAATTGGTCAATGGTGAGATCACAGAGTTGAATGTGGCCCTTATACCCTTGGAGTCATTCAGCGCCTCCGGAGTAGTCAATAATGCCCTTACAGGAAATGGTCTGGGATTCGCTGAAGTGCTGATCGAGAATTCTCAATTCAATTATTCTGTGACCGCGGATGCCAATGGTCAAGTCACCTTGAACGGAATTTTCCCAGGCACTTACACCGTCACAGCCGGGTCTTGGGGATTTGTGACCCAATGTGAGACGATCGAACTGAATGAAGGGAATGACTCCTTCACTATTGATCTGCAACAAGGATACTATGATGATTTCACCTTTGACTTTGGCTGGACTGCTACAGGAAATGCACCTACTGGTCAATGGGAACGAGCTATTCCAGTAGGAACCGAAATAGGAGGGCAGCCAAGCAATCCCGGTGCAGATGTCAACGATGACTGTTCTGGATATGCCTATGTGACCGGAAACGGTGGGCCTCCCGTTGGAAATGATGATGTGGATGATGGAGAAGTCATCCTTCTTTCTCCGAGCTTCTTCTACAGCCCAGTGGTTCCCACCACCTTGAGCTATTCGCGTTGGTTCGTGAATGCGGGTGGAAACGGTACTCCCAACGATGAGATGATCATCGAGTTGACCGATGGTAATACCACAGTCGAGTTGGAGAATATCTCTAATTCATCCGGCTCTTGGCAGGATGCCAGCTTCATTCTGAACGATATCCTTTCAGAAGCAGGCCTGTACTCGCTGAGAGTGACGACTTCTGATGGATCCAATACCGGACACATTGTAGAAGGGGGACTGGATGCGTTCTATATGGAAACTCAGGCAACGGGAGTCGAAGAACTAACGAATGCTGTGCAAGTCCAGATCGCTCCTAATCCATCGACTTCGTATTTCGACCTGAATATCTCGATGACCGAGAAAGTAGAGGAGTTGCAATTGGTCGTGGTGGATGCACTTGCTCGTCAGGTCGAATCCAAGATATTGAATACGGGTATGCAGACACTCCGTATCGGTGAAGATTGGACAGCAGGAGTATACTCGGTCATGCTCATGCAGGAGGGCAATGTGATCGATATCCAGCGGGTAGTGAAGCACTGAGCCTAAACAAATTGAACTCAAATGAGCAGGGCCCTACGGATTGTAGGGCTTTTTTCTTGCTTTAATGATCTGATTTTGCGAGATTTAGAAGGACAACCCCTTCAACTCGCCAACCATGGACCGACCGATCATCCTCCTGGCACTCGTACTTTTCGTATCCCTTCCAGATTATTCTGCGCAGAATCCAAAGCGTATGACGACCGACTATCTCACTGGTGAGGTAGCTGTAATGGATGGCGATCTTTACTTCGTCTCGGGATTCCCATCTGCCACCTCTTTACAGAAAATCGACCCTATCACAGGAATCGCTTCCACGGTATCTATAGGAACCTATACCTCTTTCAAAGATCTCACTCCAGTAGGGGATAGGCTCTATTTCAGAGCTGAGGATGGGGCCTGTTCCAATCCCTATCTGGCCTACTATTCTGAAGCAGGAGGGGTTACTGTGCCTACCACTATAGAGCATCCCGATGGTATTCCTTGTTCTCATCTAGCTCCCGAGGGCTCAGGGGTGATCTTCCATGGAAGGTTCCCATGTAGCTTCACAGGGGAACAATACGGTACGCTGTGGACCTATTCAGGAAGTACATTATCTGTGTTGAAAGCAGATGATGGAACAGGCGCATCCAGTTTTCCCTTATTCGATATCACTGAAGGGGTAGAGTTTGTCACATATGCAGGTAGCCATTACTATGCGAGTGTGAACCAGCTGTATCGTATCCATCCTACGCTGTATGAACAAGATACAATAGCTACTCTTGGACCTGCCGTATCTCATGCTATAGATAATCTGATCGTATATGACGGAGAGCTATACTTCTCCGTTTACACCACCGATGATAATCGGGATCTGTATTCATACGATGGTATCAGTGCAAGTGTCCAGATAGACTATGCTGCCGGAGTTCCGGGTCATAGTGGCGAGGATATGGTCACTGACGATGTCGATCTGCTGCTCAAAGATATCGAACTCGGAGGTCAAAGGAATCTGAAAGTATGGGATGGATCGGATACGACTTCCATTGGATTTGCGCCTTCTGTCTCTGATCCACTTTATGTTGACGATAGAGTCTACTACTCAGTCAAGAATTTGAACGGTCACGACAATCTGGCCCGCACAGATTCTACCGGATGGTGGTCCAATGTACTTTGGAATACGACCGGCTCAGCAGGAAGCGACCCGAAATTCATGACCTATCTGAATGGGGATGTGTATTACTATAGTGTGTATGGCGAGACCGGTGCAAGTACGACCACTTATCCAGGTATGTATCGGTACACACCGGGCCTTGTTGCGCATGGATATGGTCACGGTACAGGACCTGTGGAATATGTAGGGCCCTGTGATGCAGCTCCAGAGCCTTCTAATGAGATCAGGGTCAGGTTGGAAGTGCTTTACGATGCGAAAGAACCTGGAGGAACATTCACATTCACGGCAACGAACAATCACAATTCCGATACGGTCAAAGTGACCGAACCTCAGTCTTC
>JABDLZ010000173.1 GCA_013001705.1 Flavobacteriales bacterium | reverse complement strand
GATTCCGAACTCAATGAGAAGTACATGCTGAGTTCGGCCAATAGCATCAATATCGCTCGGCTCATCCCTCAGTCCTTCTACTATGTGGGAGCCTATGCGCAGTTGGATGCTCCCGATGATCTGGTCTTCTGCGTGCCCTCCGGCAATTTCGGAAATCTCACAGCTGGACTCATCGCTCACCGTATGGGTCTACCCGTGCAGAAGATCATCGCTGCGACCAATGTCAATGACATCGTACCCAGCTATCTGCAAAATGGGAAATACGAACCTCGACCTTCTCAGTCTACTATCTCCAATGCAATGGATGTGGGAGACCCGTCCAACTTTCAGCGTATGGAAGCACTTTTTAATGGGAAAGTGGAACAGATGAAGGAAATGCTGGTAGGCAATTCATTCAGTGATGACGAGACCCGAGCATCTATCCAGGATGTATTCGAGCGCACAGGCTACACCTTGGACCCTCACGGGGCTGTGGGCTATCTCGCCCTCAAGGACTATCATGCTCAGCACGCATGTACCGGAGTCTTGTTGGAGACCGCCCATCCTGCCAAGTTCCTTCCTGTCATGGATGAACTCATCGATCAGGTGGATGTTCCTCATGCGCTATCCAGATTGAAAGACCTTGAGAAAGTCGCCTATCCGTGTTCTATCGACTTCGAAGATTTCAAATCCTTTCTGCTCGATAGGTGACGTAATGTGCTCGGTGTAGTCGGTCGATGTGATCCGTTTGGATACATTTGATAGAACCGATCCACATGAAATTCCTCAAGAAGTCCCCTGATTCATTGGTCATCGTATCGGTGATCCTCTTCCTGTTCATGATCCTTACATGGGTCATTCCGGCTGGTGAATACGAGCGTATGATGATCGATGGGAGGATGGTGGTCGTACCGGATACCTATCAAGCAGAGGAGTCACAGGGGCAAGGATTCTTCGAATTGCTCAAGGCACCGCTCAGAGGATTCGAAGGGGCTATGGAGATCATCGCATTCGTACTTCTGGTAGGGGGTGCGTTCCAGATGATGACTTCTACCGGGGCCATCGATGCAGCTTTGTTCAAGATCTTGGAGTATGCCAAGAAAAGGCCCGGTGCCAAAGGCTGGATCATCGCCCTGCTCATGACCATCTTCTCCTTAGCAGGAATGACCTTCGGCATGAGTGAAGAGACACTGGTCTTTGCACTGATCACCATCCCTTTGGCCCGCAGTATGGGCTATGACGCCCTCGTGGGAGTGGCCATTCCATTCATCGGGGCAGGGATGGGATTCGCTGGGGCTGCCTTCAATCCCTTCACCGTGGGAATTGCGCAAGGAATTGCGGAGATCCCACTCTTTAGTGGATTCGAATACCGATTGATCGTTTGGCTCTTGTTCACCGCACTGGCCATCTTATTCGTCCTGAACTACACGCGTAAACTCGACCGTGGGAGCAGTGCAGCATTTGTAGCCGAGGGCGAGACAGAGGTCCAGATGATGGAGGCAATAGAATTGACTCCGGCTCGTAAGTTCGTGCTCGTCCTCTTCGTGTTCTCTTTGATCTTTGTCATGCTGGGCGCCATGCGATTCGACTGGTACATCCCGGAGATCTGTGCCTTGTTCATCAGTCTCGGGGTGCTGTCCACCTTGGTCTCAGGTTCTTCTACAGAAGAAGCGGTAGAGGCCTTCTATACGGGAGCCAGGGCCATGCTACCTGCTGCAGTGATCATCGCTCTGTCCAAGAGTATTCTGGTCATCGCTACGGATGGTAAGATCATCGACACCATGCTGTATCACACGGCTGGCGCGGTAGAAGGTCTTCCTGCGGCCGTCTCGGTCCAGCTGATGTTCATCATCCAAGGCTTCATCAACTTCTTCATTCCGAGTGGCTCCGGTCAGGCAGCCATCACCATGCCCATCATGACGCCTCTGGCCGATCTGATCGGTATCAGCCGGCAGACCGCGGTGCTGGCCTATCAATTGGGAGATGGGCTCTTCAATCTCATCATTCCTACCAGTGGAGTGACCATGGGGATACTGGCTATTGGGGATATCCCCTTCGACAAATGGGTCAAATGGATCTGGAAATTGATGGTGGCGGCAGTGATTCTGGCCTTCATCATGCTGGCCTTGCCAGTTACGCTCTTCGAGTGGGCCTGATCTAACAATTAATTCATGTATAAAGGGTGCCGGCCGTTCGGATTACGCTGAGGATATTCGGTTCTTTGCAGCGCTATGATCGAATTGTTCAGGAACAACCCACTTGTACTCCTTTTTGTGGTAGCCGCTCTTGGCTATCTCATAGGAAACTTCCGTATCAAAGGAAGTTCGCTCGGAGTCTCTGCCGTATTGTTTGTCGGGCTGTTCTTCGGTGCGCTGGATGATGGATTCATCGTGCCTGATGTCATCCTTCAACTCGGTCTGGCCATATTCGTCTACTCGGTCGGGCTGAGTTCCGGGCCGGCCTTCTTCGAGATGTATAGAAAACACGGAGTGAGAGACTTCGTTTTCATCATCTCTATGCTCTGCTTGACCGGTATCATCACAGCCGGACTGTGGGCCTTATTCGATTTCTCGGCTGCCAAGGCCACCGGAATCTATACTGGAAGTACCACCAATACCGCTGCTCTGGCAGGAGTGCTGGATTTCATCTCCTCAGAATACTCCGAGACTGTGGCCCAAAGCTTGGCCAATGAAGCGGTGATCGGCTACAGTTTTGCCTACCCTATGGGTGTGATAGGAGGGATGATAGCCATCGTTTGGGCACAGAAATGGCTTAAGATCGATTATGCCGTAGAAGCCAAGCGCTGGCGTAAGGATTATCCATTGGATGAGCGTTTGAGCAGTTGTGCCGTGGAGATCACCAATCCCGAAGTCTGCGATAAGG
>JABDLZ010000172.1 GCA_013001705.1 Flavobacteriales bacterium | reverse complement strand
CGATCTGGCCTACATATTGCCTCAAGAAAGGAAGCAATTCCTTCAGATGGTCCCTCTGATTGAAGGCTGGTATGATTAAACTTAGACCGAAACTCGACATGGATACATTTCACGGTCAATTGAAATCTGCCTATATCTGCGATACCGTATCTGCATTCAGATTTCAAAACAAAGAATAATGTGCTATCTATTCATTCTGAACCTGTTACCGATCAATTGATTGCAAAAGTCTGGCAATGCACACCTCCGCGTAATGAGAAAGCACTTCCAAAATAGAAAAATCGAATTCGGCAACTACTGCCGGATACTGGATATAGGAAACTATACGTATACAGACTTCGATGAATAAGCATCTACTATACCTATGTGCATTAACGACCATGGGATTCTCCCAGATCTTATGGGGCCAAGAGCAGGTCACCAGCCGATCGTACCAGGCCATGCTCAATACCATGCTCTCTCACTCTGTCGAAGAGATTGCGGTGGACTCATTGAAGGATAGACTTGGAGATTTCACCTTCCTAGATGCTCGCGAAGAGAAAGAATTCGCGGTCAGCCACCTGCCCGCAGCCATCCATGTGGGATATGAGGCATTCGATTCTACACAGGTGGCCTCATTGGATCGAGATACCCCTCTAGTGGTCTATTGCAGCATCGGCTATCGCAGTGAGAAGATCGCTGAGCGATTGATGGACATGGGATTCTCAGAGGTCTACAATCTCTATGGAGGCATATTCGAGTGGGTCAATCAGGGCAACGAAGTGATCAATACCGGCCAAGCAACAGACTCAGTGCATGCCTACAGTAAACTATGGGGTATCTGGCTGAAATCAGGGGTGAAGGTCTACGATTGACCAATATCAGTCCATTCCACCCCCGCACAAGCTTCAAAGCAGCTACATTTACCCATATATCCCATCAAATCGATCGCATCTATATGTCTAAGAAAGTCACCATTGTAGGAGCCGGTCTGGTAGGTTCTCTTCTTGCTTGTTACCTCGGTCGAAGAGGATATCAGGTGGCCGTCTATGAGAAACGACCCGACCTGCGCAAGAAGAAGATCGTGGCCGGAAAGAGTATCAACCTGGCCTGCAGCACGCGAGGCTGGAGAGCCTTGGATGCCGTGGGTGTAGGAGATATAGCTCGTGCCCATGCCATCCCCATGAAAGGGCGCATGCTCCACTCGGTGGAGGGTAATCTGAGTTTCCAGCCCTATGGCATAGATGATCAGGCCATCTATAGCATCTCTCGTGGTGGATTGAACAAGATCCTCATGGACTATGCCGAGCAGGATAACGATGTGACCTTTCACTACGATCAGAAGTGCATGCATGTGGATGTGGACAGCGCTACGGCCACCTTTGTCGACTATACCACCAAGGAGGAGAAGAAGGTGGAAGCTGATATTTTGATCGGTGCGGATGGCGCCTTCTCCCGTGTACGCGGCATCATGCAGCGTCTACCCCACTTCGACTATACCCAAGATTATATCGATTCCGACTACAAGGAGTTGAGCATCCCCGACCTGAATGGGGACTTCCGTATGGAGAAAGAAGCCTTGCACATCTGGCCACGCGGACGCTTCATGCTTATCGCACTACCTAATGGTGATGGCAGTTTCACCTGCACCCTCTTCATGCCCTATGAAGGCGAGAACTCCTTCAAGGATTTGACAGATGCTAAGGCGGCACGTTCCTTCTTCGAGAAGATATTCCCAGATGCCATCGCACAGATGCCCACATTCGATGAGGACTGGAATGAGAATCCTCAGGCACCGCTGGTGATCATCCGTTGCTATCCCTGGTCATGGAAGGATAAGGTGACGCTCATCGGAGATGCATCGCATGCTATCGTACCCTTCTACGGACAAGGAATGAACTCCGGATTCGAGGATTGCTATGTCTTCGACCAGATGATCGATGAATTCGATGGAGATTTCAGCAAGATCCTACCCGAGTTCGGCAAACGCAGAAAACCCAATGCCGATGCCATTGCCGATCTGGCCTTGTACAACTATCAGGTGATGGCCGACTCGGTCAACGATGAGGGATTCCTCTTGCGCAAGAAACTGGAGCACCGCATCATGGAATTATATCCCGAGCGATACAAGTCCCTGTACAGTATGGTGACATTCAGCCATATCCCCTATGCCGAAGCCCAGCAGAAGGGATTCGAGCAGGACGAGTACTTCAAAGGACTCATCCAGAAACACGATATTGAAGGCATGTTCGATCGCGGAGAGATCGATGACTTCATCCACACCCTTTTTAAAACCAAAGAGACTATCATATGAGTGCACCTGAAGAAGGCTGGACCAAAGATCAGATCGTAGACCGGATACGTGCCAAGTACGAAGGCGAAGGCCTCAACCCGGATATCTTCATGACCGGACTCCTCTGGAGCAAACCCATCAACTACTGGGACTATATCAATCTGGATGCTCTGCTCAATCTTCAGATACCGCGTACCGTCTTTCCAGATGAAATGGTCTTCATCATGTATCACCAGATCAATGAGCTGCTGTTCAAGCTCATTCTGCATGAGATCGAGCAGGTGGCCGAGCACACTGGTATCAATGGTAAGTTCTTCAAATTGAAACTAGGGCGGATCAGCCGCTATTTCGACATGCTGAGCTCTTCATTCAGTATCATGCAAGAAGGCATGGAGATGGAGCAATACATGCGTTTCCGCAATACCCTCTCTCCCGCGAGTGGATTTCAGAGTTACCAATACCGCTTGATCGAACTTCGCTCGACCGATATCGAGAACCTCATCGATGCCCGGTATAGGGATGATTATTCCGATGATTGGCCTCTACAAGAG
This sequence comes from Flavobacteriales bacterium, assembly GCA_013001705.1. NCBI lineage: Bacteria > Pseudomonadati > Bacteroidota > Flavobacteriia > Flavobacteriales > Flavobacteriales bacterium. The sequence goes on along the minus strand of JABDLZ010000172.1, from coordinate 4,482 downwards.
AAATTCAGGAAGATCTATTGGCAGGCTGCAGGCGTGGACCCCCATACCGGTGAGAAGAGCTATATGCTCGAGGATTTCGAGACCAAGTATCTCGGTAAATTCTTCAAGACGGCCGATCAGTACGAAGACCGGAATCTCTATGCCATCTATCATCAGTTGGTGGATAAAGAAGGTGAAGATGAGACGGTCAAGGACATGATGCGGCATCTGGACTGGACAATCAACGTCAAATGGGTCATGGCCCACTATAATGCAGCCTATCACTATCTGAATTCCGGGAAGAAAAAAGCCGAAGCCACAGGAGGTAGTGCTTGGGAAAAATACATGCATCCCAAGTATCAGAAGCGCATCTTCTTCCCCAGCGTATGGACCGATGAGGAGATCGAGAACTGGGGAGAAGGTCTCTGACCCGATTGCCGAGTTTCAGAAAAAAAACTGTCAAAAGTCAGTTTTCTAGTTTGCATCCCATTCTACATTGAACCGCGAAAACAGCTCTAATTCGCGCTCTTATGGGAAAGAATATCCAAGGATGGCTTGCAGCCATTATCATACCACTGGCCATTGTCATCGCTTATTTCATCTATACACAGGTATTGGGCAACCCGGCCAACTTCGAAGGAGGTTCCAACCTGAATGAGCCTTTGAAGAATAACTACCTAGGGGTAGTATACAAGGGCGGTAGCATCGTCATTCTGCTCATCTCCTTCCAGATCATTCTTGTAGCCTATGCTATCGAGAGATTCATCAGTCTGCGTCAGGCGAGAGGAAAGGCTGACAATGCCCGTTTCGTATCCCAGGTCAAAGAGTCCTTTGAACAGAAAGAGACCGAAGGCATCGTGAAGGCCTGTGATACTCAACAAGGCTCCTTGGCCAGTGTCATCAAGAATGGAATTAAGACCTATATGATGGTGGATGATGACCCGGACTTCGATAAAGAGTCCAAACTCATCACCATCAGGAATCAATTCGAGGAATCCACGCAACTGGAGATTCCACAGTTGAATAAGAACATGTCCATCATTGCCACGCTGGCATCTATATCCACGCTCATAGGACTGCTAGGTACGGTCACGGGTATGATCAAGGCCTTCTCAGCACTCGCACGTGTAGGAGCACCAGATGCCGTAGGATTGGCCAATGGGATATCTCAAGCCCTGGTCACCACTGCCTTGGGTATCTCCACTGCTGCGGTGGCCATTGTGGTATTCAATTACTTCACAGCACGCATCGACAAGATCACCTTCGCCATCGATGAGGCGAGTTTCTCCATTCTGAGTAGCATGAAAGAGGGCTACATGAGAAAGAGCGCATGAGCACTCCCAAGAAACGGCCGGCCTCTCCCAAGTTGGACATGAATCCCATGGTCGACCTGGCCTTCCTCTTGGTGACCTTCTTCATGATGACCACCACGTTCAAGACAGAAGAAGCAGTGGAGGTCATCACGCCCAGCTCCACTTCAGAGATCAAGATCCCTGAAAAGAATATCGGCACTATCACGGTGAGCGAAGATGGGAAGGTGTTCTACGGAATGGATGGCAAATTCACGCGTGAACGACTGATAGCCATGATGGGGACGCGCTATGATATCCAGTTCGAAGAAGAGGAAGTCCGGGCCTTTTCCCTGACCCCATCCTTCGGAGTAGAGGTGTCCCAACTGAAAGACTTCCTGAGTCTCAAACCCATGGAAAGAAAGGAGTTTCAACAACCCGGAATTCCTATGGACTCGCTTGACAATCAATTCCAGGAATGGGTCATCCATAGCCGTTTGGTCAATCCACGGATGCGCTTTGCTATCAAAGGAGATGAAGACGCCCAATATCCGGTCATCAAGGAGATCATAGATATCCTGGTCAAGAACAAGATTACCCGATTCAACTTGATCACCGACAAGGAGACCCTAGCTGAAGAAGAAGCATGATCAGGCGTAAAGAGGACATATTGACCGAAGAAGTCCACTCTCGGGACCAGCGCGTGAAAAAGAAGGATGTGGAGATCGACATGAATCCGATGGTCGACCTGGCCTTCCTCCTCCTCACCTTCTTTATGCTCACGACCACTTTTGCCACTCCACAGGCTATGGAGATCGTGATGCCGGTCAAGCCGGATGAAGAAGCGGTAGAGAAAGAGCAAGCGGTCAAAGAGTCCAAGACCTTGACCATCATTCTCCATGATGAAGATGAGATATACTGGTATCAAGGCATCACAGACCCAGAGATAGAGAAGACCGACTACAGTCCAGAAGGAATACGCGACCTTCTGATTAAGAAAGACCAGGAGATCGAGGATATCGTAGTCCTCATCAAGCCTTCTGAAGCGTCTACCTACAAGAATCTGGTGGATATACTCGATGAGATGCATATCACCGCTATCCAGCGCTATGCCATCGTGGATATCACAGATGATGACCTCGCATTGATAATGGATCTGGACAATGGATGAGCAGCGTCACATAGATGATGTGATATTCCATGGCCGCAACAAGGAATATGGTGCCTATCAATTACGCCAAAGGCAGGCCAAGCACAGCTTGATCGGATTTGCGATATCGGCCTTTCTCATTGCCTTCTTCTTCAGTGCACCCCTGCTCATCGACATCATCTTCAAAAAGGAGGAAGAAGCCCTGAAGATCGAGGCCAAACGCACCTTGAAATATTCCGAACTCTCAGCCCCACCTCCTATAGAAGTGGAGAAACCGCCCGAGCCCATCAAGGTTCCGCCTAAAGAGATCAAGTCGGTCAAATACTTACCTCCCGTGGCCAAACCCGATGAAGAGGTGCCCGATGATGAAGAGGTGCCTACCATAGATGAATTGGATGAGGCCGCCCCAAGTACGGAGACTATAGACGTTCCCGACTCGGTCATATTCGATGAGACCGATGTGGCTGTGGTAGAAGAGCTGCCTGATGAACCCTTTACGGTAGTGGAGACCATGCCCCTCTTCCCCGGTGGTGATACAGAACTACTCCGCTATATCAGTTCCAATATCTCCTATCCATCTACGGCCAAAGAACTGCGTATCCAAGGGCGGGTATATGTGAGTTTCGTAGTAGAGAAAGATGGTTCTGTGACCAATGTGGAGGTCATACGGGGTATCGGGGGCGGATTGGATGAGGAGGCCGTGCGTGTGATCGAGTCCATGCCGCAGTGGTCACCCGGTATGCAAGGCGGCATGTTGGTCCGGGTACGATTTGTACAGCAGATAACCTTCGTATTGAAATGAGTTACAGGAGGAAATCTCGGATCATCCGTCCATTCCTTTTCACAGGATTGGGACTATTCTTCATCCTTCAAGCCCCGATACTCAATGCCGATATGAGTAGCAGTTATCGAATCTTTGGTTCCTTGCTGGTGGCTTATGCTGTCTTCAGAGCCGCGGGTATCCTGCAGATGGATCGACATGCGATGATAGTTCTGGTGCTCTGCTCAGGCTTGAATGGGTGTCAGGAGGAAACTCGAGCGCCCCAGGAAACTGTGCTGATCTGCCATCCCTCCTTAGTAGATCTGATTCATCAGGAATATGCAGTCTTCAACCATCTCTATCCCCATGCTGGGGCCTTGACCATACGCTCCAGCACTTCCCTATCTGATCTTGCGGAAGAATCGACTTCTGCCCTCGCAGCAGTGGTCGGGATAAATCTGGAACCTGATAGAATAGACCGATTGGAAGAGACCTTTGCCCTTTCGGTGGATTCAATGGTATTCATTCGAGACCATAGGACCGATACTCGAAACAATGCACCGATTCGTATCTATGAGTTCGAACCTTACACAGGTCCGGTGAGTCGATTCATTGCCTTTCTGACCAGTCCACGAGGCCAACTCATCGCAGCCAAGGCCGGCTATCTACCAGCCTACCCTCCCGAGCGAGAGTGGCAGATTCGCGAAGAATACTGGTAGTTTATCTTAGTGCTGTTATGGTGACACTGCGCAGCGATAGATCCTATTTCATCGTTATACTGGTAACGGCTGTGGTTCTCGCTGGGTGGACCTGGGCTCTGATGGCTTCAAGGGGATTCGATGAAGATTCCCTACGCATTCTCATCCGTGGCACGGCCAGAAGCAGTGCTATCCTGTTCTCCCTGGCCTTTGCAGCCAGCAGTGTTCATCATTTCGTCCGATCGGATATTACTGCTGTCTGGCTACGTTGGCGTCCGCATCTAGGGCTGGCTTTCACAGTATCGCATACGGTGCATCTCATCTTTCTCATCTTACTCCAAGAGTACATTCATCCGGTATTCACTTTGGCCAAGGCCACGTCTCTTTTTGCCGGGGGAACCGCTTATCTATTCATGTACCTGATGGCCTTGACCACTTTCACGGCTATCAAGATCCGCATCTCACCTTGGTTCTGGAAATACCTCCATCTGATCGGTTCCTACTGGATATGGGCCATCTTCTTCAATTCCTATTTGAAGAATGTGATCAATAGAGGAAGGTATCACGGTCTACTCGCATTATTGAGTATCGTGATGATGCTACGGG
>JABDLZ010000171.1 GCA_013001705.1 Flavobacteriales bacterium | reverse complement strand
ATGTCGTATGGTCTGGGGTGAACATGAAGGTCTCCAACGCATCATAGGCCGAGTAATAATTCTCGAGCTTTCCTCCTTCGGTGAAATGAGGTCGGATCTGCTTCAGTACGAGGTTCTCTAGAAACTTCATGGATATACTTAGGATATTTCGGCACGGAGATTCTCCATGCCTTCACGTACTACTTTCTGAATATCTATCTTGGAAGTACACACGACTTCTGGTAGGGCAAAATCCTCTGCATCCACTTCATAGATGCCCATCTTCTCCATATTATCTATATCGTTGACCATGATGGCCTTGACGAGTTGCATCGGATAGATGTCGAATGGGAATACCTTTTCCAACTGTCCGGTCACCACAAAGGCGCGTTTCTCACCGTTCAGGTTGGTATCGAGGTCGTATTTCTTCTTACCCATGAGCCATGCCGGATAAGCACGGGACATGCTGAAACGGTCCAGACCCGGGCTCAACCAGCCCTCGGTCAGCAGGAATTTGTGCTCATTCCCTTCTGGGATGACTGTGACCTGAGAATCGAAGTATCCCAAGAATCCTTCAGAATCCACTCGTGTACCTGTAAGCACATTTCCACTGATCACACGTTTATCTCCCTTCTCTAAGGCTCCGTGCAAATAGCTTCTCAATGAAGTTCCGGTCATCACTTCGTGATACTGCCGCTTATCCTCACTCACCATAGACCCGGTAAGTGCGACACGTCTGCGAGCATCATATTTTCCTTCCAAGACGAGACGACCGATGATGATCACTTCTTGAGGATAGGTATACCAAATGACCTCTCCCTTATTGATAGGGTCCAGATGATGTACTTGCACACCCACATTTCCTGCGGGGTGTGGTCCAGAGAATCTATTGACGGTCACCCCTTGGGTTTGGCTAAATCCTTCTCCTCCTTGAGCGGGTAGATTCAGATTGACCTTTCCGGGACAGAGTTTATTCAAGGCATCGATACCTGCTTGGAATTCTTTCTCCTGCCCTTCTAGGATATAATCCATCTCTGGGGCCAAAGGAGCGGAATCGAAGCACGATACATGGATGGCCTTGGGCATGCCATGCGGATCGGCTATGATGCTGAAGGGCCGTTGACGTATAGTCGGCCAGACTCCGGCCTGCATCATCTTTTCTATGACCTGCTCGCGATTGAGGGAGTCGAGGTCCATCTTGCCGAAGTCGATGGACTGATTGGCCTTGTCGGCCAGTATGCGTACTTCCAATATCCTACGCTTGGCTCCGCGTACGATATCGGCTACCTCTCCGCTCACCGGAGAAGTGAATACTACTTTTTCGTTCTGCTTGTCGTAGAACAGAGGTGTTCCGGCTTTTACTTCAGCCCCTTGCTTGAGCAATAGCTTGGGTATATGACCAACAAAGTCTGTGGGCTTGAGAGCAACGACATCGGGGTTCTGATAAGGGGCGATCTGCTTGGCGGCTTCTCCGATCAATCGGATATCCTTACCCCTCTTGATCCTAACGGTCTTGGACATGGAATCTCTTCGTTTTAGGCGGTGCAAATGTATAACTTTGTCTACTTCAAGACACTGGCCATTATCGGCTTGTCAAGATGTTTTTCAACTGGATAACGACCCTGTGAATCCTTTCCCTTTTCTTCTAGAGCTGTCTAGCTTCTCAAGAGCTGCTTATTTCGTGACCGTCATTCTGATCACTTCATCATCCTGTGGCTCACAGAAGGAGATGGTAGAACAAGCCGACCAGATCCCGGACGACCCGTATTCCCTCATCACGGAAGAGGATCTTGAGGAGTTGGAATATTATGACGGGAGCGAACTGAGATTCGATGACCGGGTCTATCACGAGGACATCAAGAGTGTGCAGCTCTATCCCATGGGTGATCCGCTCGGCTATCCCATCATCACTTTGGATGCCGGCCAGCCCTTAGAACTCCATTTCGATGATCTGGGAAATGACGTGGAACAATATTATTACCGGATATATCACTGCAATGCCGATTGGACCAAGAGCGATATCATAGAGATGCAGTATATGGACGGATTCTTTTCCGATATCCTCAACAACTATGACATGTCATTCAACACCTTGGTGCCCTATGTACACTACACGGCCACCATCCCCAATCAGAGCATGCGGCTCAAGATATCGGGCAATTATCTGCTGGTGGTGACCCGGGATGATGACGAGGAGCAACCGATATTATCGCGTAGATTCATGGTGGTAGAACCTCGGGTCGCGATACAGGCTACTGTGAAACAATCGGCACAGGCCGATATACGTCCTTTTGCCCAGTTGGTGGATTTCGAGTTGCACCACGCCTCCTTCCCCATCAACAACCCTTTCCGAGATATCAAAACAGTGGTGCTTCAGAACTACCGCTGGGACAGGGCTATTACCGATCTCAAGCCTCTTTTCCTCAAGGACCGCATTCTGGAGTACCGCTATGACCGAGGAAATGTCTTCATGGGTGGAAATGAATTCCGGCAGTTCAATATCAGTACTACGCGCTACTTGACAGAGAATATAGCCAGCATCCAACGGGTGGGTGACCGATTCAAGGCCGATCTCAATGTGGATTACAAGCGCAACCTCAATGGCTATCTCACCTACCGGGATATCAATGGGAAGTACATCAATCGGAATGTGGAAGGCTTCAATGACGTGATCGAATCGGATTATGTGGATGTACGCTTCCAACTGGACTGGCCGAGAGCATTGAGCAATGGAAGCTTCTATGTCTTCGGAGGGTTATCCGATTGGCGCGCCTCTGCAGAATACCGAATGGCCTATAACGATAGTACGCATCGCTACGAGGCGACCCTCCCCCTCGAGCAAGGCTACTATGAATACCAGTATGTCTTCTTGAAAGATATGGAGGACACCTACGATGAGACCTTGGTAGAAGGCTCCTTCTTCGAAACAGAGAATGACTATACCATCTTAGTATACTATCGGGATATCAGTAACGATTACGATCAATTGATCGGATCCTACACCTTTACTACACGGGACCGATTCTGATCCTTAGGAATCCTTTATTCCAAGGCCTGTGAACCACGATATATATGATGGGCCTGTATACTTGTTATCCCAAATATCCAAGACATGACCAAACTGTACTTTTTCCCAACGCTGCTAGCCACCATACTCTTCAGTATCGGCTTGTCTGCTCAGAGCAATCAATACCTCCATTTCGATGGGGTGGACGATTACGCAGTGACCCCAGAGGCTGCCCAATACGTAAGTGGTGCCACCGGAGTATCCATGACCGGGTGGTTCTATACCGATGCGCTCAATTATGGGCAGGGCTATTTCGGCATACGCGATGGCGGAGATGGGGATGGAGAGATGTATATCATCCAGCTTAACGATGGCGTGATGGAATGCCGCTATATCAGTACGGGTGGTTTCCATGAGTACGTAGGTCCAGCAGGAACGGCCGATGCTGGAGTCTGGCAGCATATAGCCTGGATCTATGACGGTACGGATATCCTGCTCTATGCTGATGGCGAATTGGTGGGATCCTCTCCAGCAGATGGCATCATCGCCTCTACCGACAGACCTTTTGGGATAGGCAAGAGTATCCAAGCGGGATTCAATTTCGTATTTGGCGGAAGGATGGATGAAGTCACCCTCTGGAGCAAAGCGCTCACACAGACAGAGATCCAAGACATGATGGCCAATGAACTCGTAGGTGATGAAGTTGGATTGGAACTCTACTATAAGATGGACCAAGGAACCCCCGGTGGGAACAATACCGGCATTTCCGAGTTGATATCCGAAGTAGGAGGAGGCACGCGTAATGCTGATCTCATCAATTTCGCCCTGACCGGTGAGACCTCCAATTTCAATGGAGAATTGGAAGACGGTTTCCAATCGATCAACTTCCCCCCTGTACCCAATAAACTCATCAGCGATGATCCTTTTGAACTGGAAGCTTCCGTCAACTCCGGACTGACAGTGACCTATACGGTGCTTTCTGGACCGGCCACGGTAGATGGCTCCACAGTTACCTTGGATGGTACGGCCGGTGAGGTCACTATACGCGCCAGTCAGCCTGGAGATGACATCTGGGACCCGGCAGCCGATGTGGATGTCACCTTCGATGTGGTGGATCCCGCTGCGGTGCAGGCCAACATAGACCTGCGTAATCCATTGGCCGGTGATTTCTATGCTTCCGATCTGACGCCTATCCAGTTGGCCAGTATCGTGGATGTAGATTATCCGGATCTGTTCTCCATCTCTGAGATCTCCTTTGCTGTGAACGGTATCGATGTCCCATTCACGGATCACGGCAACAAGCACCAGACCGCTTGGTGGACTCCGGATAGCTTCGGAGAACATACCCTCTCAGTGACTGCTACGCATAGTGGTGGCACCGAGCATACCGAATCGGTCGCCTTCACCATCACCAATACCGCCACCGATATGAGTGTCGCTGCTTTCACCGATGTGTGGGCAGATTCCGATGACTTTGCAGTGGAGGTAGAAGGTGAATTGCCTAGTTATGTAGGAGCATTCAACTACATACTCGGTGACCTGCAGATCGATTGCCCTCCAGGTGGTTGTGACCCTTGGGACCGCGTATCCTCGATAGAAGTCAAGGCCCATGATGGGGAGTGGTATCAGATCATCCGCTATCTGACGCCTTATGGAGTACCCTGCGACCATGAGATCGACATGACCGACTTCATGTCCCTGCTACAAGGTAAACTTCACTTCCGAGTGAATCTCGGTACACAAGGGAATGGCTTCCTCTACAGTCTCAATCTGGACTATACCGAAGGCAGTCCTGATTATGTCTACAGCACGGTGGAGAAGCTATGGAATCAGACCTACCCCTTTGGAGATATGGCAAATCTACAACCCACCGAAGCCTACAGCACCGACTTCCCCGATGGGGCCGAAGATGCCAAGATCAAGATGGTCTCTACGGGCCACGGCTGGGGAGAGAACAACACCGGCAATGCGGCAGAATTCCATCACGATGTCCATCACATCTGGGTGAATGGAGAACAGACATTCATCCAGGACAATTGGAACAATTGCGACCCCAATCCGGATGGATGTCAGCCTCAGAACGGGACCTGGTATTTCGATAGAGCAGGTTGGTGCCCGGGTGCTATCGCCCAGTTCTTTGATTTCCCTTTGACCGATTTCGTTTCAGAAGATCTACTCGATCTGGAGTACATCTTCGATGAAGATTATCAGGATTTCTGTCATCCAAATAATCCGAATTGCACGGGTTCTACCTGCCCGAATTGTGATGATGGATTCAATCCCCATTTGATCGTCACTTCCTATCTGATCACCTTCGGGGATGAGCCCCTCGGGGAGACCGGAGTGACCACCGGATTGGAAGAAGAGATCGCACGAGAGGAACGCGACTTCGATGTTTGGCCCAATCCGAGTGCCGGACGATTCGAGGTGGATCTGAGTGCTTTCACAGAAGGAGGGCTATTGATCGTGAGTGATCATCTCGGCCGCACGATCCAGACACACCGCTTCGGAGCCTATATGGAGCGCATGGCGATCGATCTGGAGGACAAGAGCCCGGGTATCTATCTGGTGCAGCTAGAGAGTGAGGGGGCCATGGGGACCAGAACGGTGGTGGTGGAGTAGAGCTGCTCAAAGTCATTCAGAACGGAGCACAGCGGACTTCTGGTTTCGTTGAATCAAAATCTGAATGGAAATGAGAATCAAAATGAATACAGCTTCTGCGAAAGTCATTTTGATTGCCATTTAGATTTTCATTCTGATTGAAGCTGGCCTTCAGAGCGGAGCACAGCGTAGCTCATAGTGAGCCGATCGTCCAGGAGATGACCTTCAGTACTCCGATCAATACCCTCCCTTGTACTTCCTGACGAA